>JBDTXV010000193.1:0-5212 GCA_040006015.1 Caldimonas sp. | reverse complement strand
CTCGAGGCGCTGCTCGAGCAGGTGCTGACGCCGGAGCAGTACGGCCGCAACGTCGAGACGATTCCGGGCAGCAATGCACGCGTCGACTTCGCGATCCGGCTGCCCGGCAGGCGCGAGGACGGCAAGCCGATGTGGCTGCCGATCGACTGCAAGTTCCCGCGCGACGATTACGAGCGCCTGCTCGAGGCGCAGGAGAACGCCGACAAGGCCGGCGTCGAAGCGGCGGCCAAGGCGATCGAGACACGGCTGCGCAGCGAAGCCCGCTCGATCCGCGCCAAATACATCGCGACGCCGCACACGACCGACTTCGGCATCCTGTTCGTGCCGACCGAGGGGCTCTATGCCGAGGCCTTGCGCCGACCCGGACTGGTCGAGGCGCTGCAGCGTGATCACCGGATTTCGCTTGCCGGCCCGACGACGCTGCTCGCGACATTGACGAGCCTGCAGATGGGCTTTCGCACGCTCGCGCTCGAGAAGCGCAGCGCCGAAGTGTGGGAGGTGCTCGGCGCGGTCAAGACCGAGTTCGGGCGCTTCGGTGACGTGCTCGCGAAGACCAAGAAGAAGCTCGACGAGGCGAGCAAGACGATCGATGCGGCCGAGGTCCGCACTCGCGCAATGGCGCGCAGCCTGCGCGACGTCGAAGCGGTTCCCGACGAGCGCACGCAGGTGCTGCTGCAGGGCAACGTCGACGATGGCCTCGAACCGGTGCAGATGGTGCTGCCGGCCGAAGAAGAGCCGATCGCGGATGCTTGACCGCCTGTCGGTCGCGGCGCGCACGCTGCTCGCGCTGATCATCGGCCAGATCTGTCTGCATTCGTGCATGGCCGGCGTGCGGATGGCGTCGCCGCTGCTGGCGCTGCGCCAGGGCCATTCGGCCTGGTCGGTCGGCGTGCTGATGGGTCTCTTCGCTGCGGCGCCGATCGCCCTCGCGCTTGCCGCCGGCCGCCTTGCCGACCGTCACGGATACCACCGGCCGATGCGGATCGCGGTCGGCTTGACGGTCGCCGGCGGTCTGCTCGCGGTCGTCTCGACACTGCCGGTCGCGGGCCAGTTCGTCTGGCTCTGCCTGGCCGCGGTCTTCACCGGTGCCGGCGCCAATTTCGGCCTGATCGCGATCCAGCGCACCGCCGGTCGCAGCGCGAAGGACGCGACCGAGCTGAAGCGCGTCTTCAGCTGGCTCGGCCTCGCGCCGGCGCTCGCCAACGTCGTCGGCCCGGTGCTCGCCGGCACGCTGATCGATCTCGGCGGCTTCCGCGTCGCCTTCCTCGCGCTGTTGCTGTTGCCGCTGACCGGTCTCGGCTGGGCCCGCCTGGTGTCGGTCGAAATCCCTAGCGCGAGGGCGCAGCCGGTCAAGCGGCGCGGTTCGCTCGATCTGCTGCTCGCGCCCGGGCTGCGCCGGCTGTTGTTCGTGAACTGGCTGTTGTCGTCGAGTTGGGACGTCCATTCGTTCCTGGTCCCGATCCTCGGCAACGAGCGCGGCTTCAGCGCTTCGGCGATCGGCCTCGTCCTCGGCGTGTTCGCGGTCGCGGTCGCGCTGGTCCGGCTCGTGATCCCGACGCTCGCCCACCGTCTGCGCGAATCGCATGTGCTGGTCGGCGCGATGCTCTCCGCCGGGCTCGTCTTCGCGGTCTATCCGTTCGTCCGCAGCGCCTGGGCGATGGGCCTCTGCGCGGTGCTGCTCGGCTTCGCGCTCGGCGCGGTCCAGCCGATGATAATGGCAACGCTGCACCAGATCACGCCGCACGATCGGCACGGCGAGGCGATCGCATTGCGCTCGATGACGATCAACTTTTCGAGCGCAGTGATGCCGCTGCTGTTCGGCCTCGGCGGCGCGGCGCTCGGCGCGGCCGCGCTGTTCTGGATCATGGCCGCCGCGGTCAGCGCCGGCAGCTATACGGCGCGGCGCATCGGCCGGGTCGGCGTCTGATGCGTACCGGCTAGAAGCGGATCCCGCCCGGCGTCGGCTGCGGACGCTCCGCTGCTGGCGTTTCTGCGACAGCGGCGGGTGCCGGATTGGCCGGCGCGGCGGCGGCCGCTTCGCGCCGTTCGACGATTGGCGACGGCGCCCGATACTGGTAGCTCGCCGGCAGTTTCGATTCGCGCGGATAGCCGGCGGCATCGAGGTACGAATTCCACAGATCCGTAGACAGCCCGCGAACGATCTGCGAGCCGATCGCCAAGGTCGGCGCGTCGCGGCCGCCGGAAATCTTCTCGAGCGCCTGGCTGTCCTCGGCGCTCAGCACCTGCTTCTCGGCGTACGGGATGCCGCGCTGGCGCAGCAGGTTGCGGGCCGAGACGCACGGCTCGCAGGAACCGGTCGCGACATACAGCGTCACCGGGTAGCGGTCGGCGATCTGACGCAGCTCGAACGGCAGATCGACCGCGGGCTGCGTCGGCGCGACGCGGCCTAGCGGCTTGACCTGGCTGTCGCTCGCGCTCGGCGCGCGGTCGGTGTAGGTGACCTTGCCGTCGGGACCGACGACCTTGTATTGGGCCTGGCTCGGCGGCGCCGCCAGCAGCGCGAGCAGCGGGATCGAGCGGGCGATTGCGAGCAGCAAACGCGAATGGGAGAAGCGGTGGGTCATGCGGACTCCGGATAGGGGTCGTCAAAGGTCGAATCTAACCGACGCCCCCAGCCGCTTCAAGACCGCGGCGGTCGGCCGGCCCGAGGCGGCGGCGTCGCGCGCCCACTGCATCACGGCGCAGCCGCTCCGTCGGGCCGTGCACGGCGCGCTGCCGTTCACGGCCGATGCGGCGCGCCGATCAGCTGCCGCTCAGCCCTTGATGCTTCAGCAGCGCGTCGATGCGCGGCTCGCGGCCGCGAAAGGCCTTGAAGCTTTCCATCGCCGGGCGGCTGCCGCCCGATTCGAGAACCTGCTCGCGATAACGGCGGCCGGTCTCGACGTCGAGCACGCCGTTCGCGCCGGAGGCGGCCTCCTCGAATGCGCTCCACGCGTCGGCCGAGAGCACTTCGGCCCACTTGTAGCTGTAGTAGCCGGCCGCGTAGCCGCCGTCGAAGATGTGCGTGAAGCCGTTGACGAAGCGGTTGAACGACGGCATCGGCACGACCGCGACCTCGTCGTGAACTTCGTCGGTGACCGCCTGCACGCGCGCTTCGCTGCCCGGCTCCGAATGAAGCCGCATGTCGAGCAGCGCCACCTCGACCTGACGCAGCGTCTGCAGGCCGCTGTGGAAGTTCTTCGCGGCGAGCATGCGGTCGAAGAGTGCGCGCGGCAGCGCCGCGCCGGTCTCGACATGTGCCGTCATGCGCTTGACGACATCCCACTCCCAGCAGAAGTTCTCCATGAACTGGCTCGGCAGCTCGACTGCGTCCCACTCGACACCGGAGATCCCCGACACGCCGAGGTCGTCGATCTGCGTCAGCATCAGCTGCAGGCCGTGGCCGAATTCGTGGAACAGCGTCGTCACGTCGTCATGGGTCAGCAGTGCCGGCTTGCCGTCTAGCGGCGACGCGAAGTTGCAGACGAGGTAGGCGACGGGGGTCTGCAGACGGCCTTCGGGACGCAGCCAGCGGTCGCGCGCATCGCCCATCCAGGCGCCGGGCCGCTTGCCGGGACGCGCGTACGGGTCGAGATAGAACTGCGCGACGAGGCGGCCGGCATCCGGTCCGCTGCGGCGCTCGACGCGGAAGAAGCGCACGCTCGGATGCCACACCGGCGCTTCGTCCGGACGGATCGTCACCTCGAACAAGGTCTCGACGATGTGGAAGAGACCTTCGAGCACCTTCGGCTCGGTGAAGTACTGGCGCACCTCCTGCTCGCTGAACGAATAGCGCCGCTCCTTCAGGCGTTCGCCGGCGAAGGCCAGGTCCCAGGCCTCGAGCTCGGCGAGGCCGAGCTCGCTGCGCGCGAATTCGCGCAGCTCGGCGATGTCGTGCTCGGCGCTCGGACGGGCGCGGCGCGCGAGATCGTGCAGGAAATCGAGCACGTGCTGCGGCGACTCGGCCATCTTCGGCACCAGCGAAACCTCGGCGTAGTTGCGATAGCCGAGCAGGCGCGCCTCCTCGGCGCGCAATTCGAGCAGCTCGCGCATCAGGCTCGCGTTGTCGAGCTCGGGCGGACCGAACTCGCTCGCCCGCGTGACGTAGGCGCGGTAGAGACGTTCGCGCAGCGCACGATCTTCGCCGTACTGCATCACCGGCAGGTAGCTCGGAATGTGCAGCGTGATCTTGTAGCCATCGCGACCGGCGGCGACCGCGGCTGCGTGCATCGACGCCTTGACGTCGGCCGGCACGCCGGCGAGCTCGGCCCCGGTCGCGAAATAGGCATAGCCGTCGGTCGCATCGAGCACGTGCTCGGAGAACTTCTGGCCGCGGTCGGCGAGACGATCCTGGACCTGCGCGAAGCGCGCCTTTGCGGCGCCGTCGAGCTCGGCCCCGGACAGCACGAAGTCGCGCAGTGCGTTCGCGAGCGCCTTCTTGCGCGACGGCGTCAGCTGCGCCGAGCGCGGATCGGCGAGCACGGCCTGGTATTTCGCATAGAGACGCTCGTCGGCGCCGAGGCGGGTATGGAAGTCGACGACCTTCGGCAGCTTCTCGGTGTAGGCGGCGCGCAGCTCGGGCGTGTCGGCGACGCCGTTCAGGTGGCCGACGGTGCCCCAGGCGCGGCCGAGTCGTTCGGTCGCGACGTCGAGCACCGCCGAAAGCGCCTCGTAGTCGGCCGGCACCGCCGCGCTGGTCGCGCGTTCGAGCGCGACGTCGGCCGCGGCGACGAGCTCGTCGATCGCCGGTGCGATGTGTTCGGGCCGGATCTCGCCGAAGCGCGGCAAGGTCGAGAAGTCGAGCAGGGGATTCGTCATCGTGGGGTTCCGGTTGTGCAGTTCGCGGCGGCGCGTTCGGCCGCCAAGGTCGTGTTGACCAGCAGCATCGTGATCGTCATCGGGCCGACGCCGCCCGGCACCGGCGTGATGTGCGACGCAACCTGCGAAACCGCAGCGAAATCGACATCGCCGCAGAGCTTGCCGGCCTCGTTGCGGTTCATGCCGACATCGATCACGATCGCTCCCGGTTTCACCATCTCCGCGGTCAACGTGTTGCGGCGCCCGACCGCGGCGACGACGACATCGGCCTCGCGCGTGTACCGGCCGAGATCGGCGGTCGCACTGTGGCAGATGGTGACGGTCGCGTGCGCTTGCAAGAGCAGCAGCGCCATCGGCTTGCCGACCGTGTTGCTGCGGCCGATCACGACCGCAT
>JBDTXV010000192.1:0-5223 GCA_040006015.1 Caldimonas sp. | reverse complement strand
GTCGGCGACGACGACCAGAGCATCTACGCGTTCCGCGGTGCGCAGGTCGGCAACATGGCCGCATTCGAGCGCGAGTTCGAGGTCGGGCAGGTCATCAAGCTCGAGCGCAACTACCGCTCGTACGGCAACATCCTCGACACCGCGAACGAGCTGATCGCGCACAACTCGCGCCGCCTCGGCAAGAACCTGCGGACCGAGGCCGGGCCGGGCGAGCCGGTGCGCGTGCGCGAAGCGACCAGCGACTACGGCGAGGCGCAGTGGTTCGTCGAGGAAGCGCAGCAGTTGCATCGCGAAGGCACGCCGCGCAGCGACATCGCGCTGCTCTACCGCAGCAACGCGCAGAGCCGCGTGCTCGAAAGCGCGCTCTTCAACGCCGGGATGCCGTACAAGGTCTACGGCGGCCTGCGCTTCTTCGAGCGCGCCGAGATCAAGCATGCGCTGAGCTATTTGCGCCTGATCGAGAACCCGAACGACGACACGAGCTTCCTGCGCGTCGTCAATTTTCCGGCGCGCGGGATCGGCGCGCGCACGCTCGAGCAGCTGCAGGACGGCGCGCGACAGAGCGGGCGCAGCCTGTGGCAGAGCGTCGGCGCGGTCGCCGGCAAGGGCGGCTCGAACCTGCAGGCATTCGTCGCGAAGGTCGACGCGATGCGCGACGCGACGCGCGGCTTGACGCTGCGCCGGATCATCGAAAACATGCTCGACGCGTCGGGACTGGTCGAGTTCTACAAGACCGACCGCGAAGGCAAGGACCGCCTCGAGAACCTCGAGGAGCTGGTCAACGCGGCCGAAGCGTTCGTCACGCAAGAGGGCTTCGGCAAGGACGCGGTCGCGCTGCCGGTCGACGAGATCGCGCGCGGCGGCAGCGGCGTCTTCGGCGGCACGTCGGGCCGCGCCGAATACAACACCCCTGGCGCCGAACCTGTCGAGCCCGTCGAGCCCGTCGAGCCAGTCGTGCCCGTCGAAGACCGGCGCGCTGAAGCGCGCCTCCCCGCCTCCGCGGGGGGCGGGGAAGGGGGTGGGGGCGGGGGCCCCACGCCAGGCGGCACGCCTGACTCCGGACCGGGCGTTGCGCCCGACCCGGAGTCAGGCGAGATCATGTCCCCGCTCGCCGCCTTCCTGACCCACGCATCGCTCGAGGCAGGCGACAACCAAGCCCAGGCCGGACAGGACGCGATCCAGCTGATGACGGTGCATTCGGCCAAGGGTCTCGAATTCGACTGCGTCTTCATCACCGGCCTCGAGGAAGGGCTCTTTCCGCACGAGAACTCGATCAGCGACGTCGACGGGCTCGAGGAGGAGCGGCGCCTGATGTACGTCGCGATCACGCGGGCGCGCAAGCGCCTCTATCTGAGCTTCTCGCAGACACGGATGCTTCACGGCCAGACGCGCTACAACGTCAAGAGCCGCTTCCTCGACGAGCTGCCCGAGTCGGCGCTGAAGTGGATCACGCCGCGCAACCAGGGCTTCGGCTCGGGCTTCGCCCGCGACTATCAGAGCGCATGGTTGCGAGGCTCGGGGCTCGGCTCGATCGTCGGCGCCGGCAAGGTCGAGCCGCGCGTGCCGTTCGTGCCGGCCGCGGGGCCGGCGCACGGGCTGCGTTCGGGGCAGGGCGTGTTCCACACCAAGTTCGGCGAAGGCGTGATCGTCACGCTCGAAGGCAGCGGCGAAGATGCGCGCGCGCAGGTCAACTTCGGCCGCCACGGCATGAAGTGGCTCGCGCTCTCGATCGCGAAGCTGACGCCGGTCGATTGACGCGAGCGGCGGAGTTCGCACGTTGGCGAAACGAGCGGGCGGACGCGCCGACGACATCTCCACAAGGTTGACGGTGCGCGGTGAGCTGCGCTGATCGAACATTTCGACGCGGGCCGACAAGGGCTTCTTCGCGAAAGCAATCGCCCCTGCTGGGGATGCGGCCCCGCCGGCCGCTTCGGGCTCGTGCACACGTGAGAGCGAGGCGCCGCCATGCCTGACGTCGAAGCGTCGACCGTCGATCCGAAGTTGCGCAGCAGCTCGGGCCCGATCGCGAGTGATCCACGACGAACCGGCGATAGCGGTTGGCGAGTCGTGCCACCGTTCCTCGGCGCAGCGTTGCTTGCGGCGCTGGCGCTGGCGTGGATCGGAAATCCGCTGGGTCGAGCCACGACGCTCGGCTCGATATGGGTCGACAGCCCCGAGATCTACACGCGCGAGCGCCTGGTCAACGACAGGTTCATCCAGGATGCCTGGCTGAACCGGCAGCTCGAGAAAAAGGATATTCGTGATGCGCTGCAGATCAGCGAGGACAACGTCTCGGCACGGGTCGGCACAGCGGCGTCCTCTGTTCCGGACAGAACGGCAGCGGCGTCGCAGGCTGAGGGGAGCGGGACTGCGGTCGAGTCGAGTCTGGATCGCCTCCGCGCCGAAGTGGATTTCCGCGAGTTCATCAGGAACATGGCGGTCGAGAATCAGCTCGACGACCGCCACGACCTGCACGGCCACTCGCTCTACCGCTTCAAGTTCGATGCATCGATCCTGCCCGGCAACAATACGCAGGCCACGGCACTGATCCAGATTCGTCTAGTCGGGTCGCCGGCGATGCCGACGGAGTTGCCGCCAGCCGCCGCCGCCTCATCGGCCGGTCGGAAGGGACTTCCAAGAGCGGCGATGCCGCCCGCGGAGGCGGCGGCGCCGACGGCGTCGACATCCGGCGACAGGGCGCTTTCGGTGATCGGACATTCCAACGACGAGATCGACAAATGGCGAAAGGTCTACGCCCGCTGGCTCGACAACCTGCGTTCGCGTTTGAACCAGACGCACAAGGAACTGAGGCAGGGCTATGCGGCCAACGAATTCGCACACAACGATTACGTGCGACTGATTGCGTTCCTCGAACGCAACGTGCCCGCGAAGGCCAGCGCACCAGCGTGCCCGCCGACGCTCGCCGCGATCCGCGGGCTCGATGCCGAGCCGGCGCTGCTGAGAGCCGAAGAGCATGCGCAGCGCAAGGCGTGCGTCGTCAAGCTGGTCGAGAAGGATCCGGCGGTGGATCCGAAAGCGGCGGAGAGCAGCGTCGAACCGGCCGGTCTCCGCGAGACAGCAGTCCGGGACGGCGCTGCGAAACAGCCGTCCGGGCTTGACGAAGAGCGCCCGTTGAGCACGGCCGAAGGGTTGGAGAAATGGTTGAACGCTTTCTTCGCGAGCAAGTCGGTGCAGCTGGTCCTGGGCATCTCGGTCCCCGAAGCGGCGTTCGTCGGTCAATACGATCTTTACGCCGGCCCGAGCGTCGAACAACTCGCCAAGCTGAGCTTCCTGGGCTTCGACTCCCGCATCAATGTGGGCTATGTCGGCAACGTCTTCAGCGTCAAGCAACGGATCGTTACGGTCTATGCGATCGATCCAGCGAAGGTCGCGAAGGAAGCGTTGGCGCAGTTCGCCGACGAGCACAACATTGACCTGCCCTTCGACGCGTTCTTGCCGGCACCGAAGGTATCGGCGCGCCTGCTGGTTGCCAGCAGCGGCCTCGAGCAGCTTCAGGACGAGGAGTACCCGCTTCGCGACGGCGAATTGGCCGCGGTGCCGGGGGTCGACGGCTTGTATGCGGCGGATGCCGAGTTGGGCCTGTTCCGCTTCGCAAGAAAGGCCGGTGCCAACACCCGGGCCTATACGTACTCGGTGACGCCGAAGGAAAGCGGGGATCTTCTGCACTCCAGCCTCGGCAGCGATGCGCGTGTCGACGCGCCGGGGCTCGGTCGCAATGGTGCCGCGATCGGCCTCGGACGCGAGCGCGTAATGCGCGCGGTCGCCCGGCGCGGCACTGTCGTCGGCTTCGGCACCGCCGGGAAGGACGTCGCGGACTTCGGCTGGCTGATCGGCCCGCGCATGCCTGTACACGACGGACCCGACACGCCCTATGTCCACGGCATCGCTCAATACTCGTTGACCGCGTTGGTTTCGATTCCGTCCTGGTGGAGCGAAGTGGAGCTGCAGGTATCGACTAAATGGATCGGTCTCGACGGCGTCGCGGTCGGCCCTGCCACGAAAGAGCTTCTCTACAAGGTCGAGATTCCTACCGATTTCGAGCCGCTCGAGACCGCCCTGCTCGAGGTCCAGCAACTCGGTCCGGAGCTGATGGATTCGCGACTCGATCCGGTCTCGCTGACGGCCTGCAAACCCGGTGCGATCGTGATCCCCGGGCGGCGACTGTGGCGCAGCACGCGGGTCACGCTCGGCTACCAGAGCGCCGACGAGATTTCGGTATTGCCGAACATGAAGGGCATCGTCGCGACGTTTCGCCAAGTGCTGAACCAGGCGACCGTCGACGAGTTCGAAAGAGCGCGCAGGCCCGGCGGCCCTCACGCGCCTTTCGAGATCCGCCGGCCGGTCCGGGTCTGGACGAGCCAGGGGACGATCAATCTGCCGACTCCGGCCCGGATCGGCATTCCGAACGGATGCGATGTCGGCGACGACGTCAGGAGCGCAGCGAAATGACGAAGGAGGACCGTATGGGGGATCGTCTCTCAAGCCTTGTCGGCGTGCTCGCCGCAGGGCTGCTTCAAGTCGCCGATGTCCAGGCACAACCGCAGCCGCAAGGCGCGTTCTGTCGAACCCCGACCGGGCTGACCTGTCCGAGCAATCCGGCGAACATCGGCTCCTACTGTCGTTGCGGCGCCGCAGCCGGCCGGATCTTCGTCGCGCCGCCCGACATGAGCAACGCCTGCCGGACCCGCTTCGGCACGTGCCCTTCCGGAGTCGCGAGGCTCGGCACGCGGTGCCGGTGCGGCAGCGATGTCGGAGTGATCTCCAGGCGCTAGTCCGCCCCGTCAACCCGCCTGCGCGCCGGGCCGCGCCGCATCGACGACGAACGTCGCCGCGGTCGTGATGCCGCTCGCCGGGTCGCGCGCATCGTCGACGACGCGCAGGTGCGCGAGCAACCGTTTCGTATCGAGCTTGAAGCGCACATAGCCGCGCTGGTCGCCGCGGGCATAGCGGATGTGCGGGTTGAACGTGCGCGCGGCATCGATGCGTGACTGCGCCAGCGACAGGCTCGTGATAGAAGTGCCGCAGAACTCGGTCGCGACGACCGGCGCCCGGTCGTCGTCGAAATCGGCTTTCAGGTCGGCGACGTAGTTGCTGTGCACGTCGCCGTCGAGGACGACGACGCCCGGCACCTGCCGCTCGGCGACCGTGCCGAGCAGGCGGTTGCGCGCCGGCGCGTAGCCGTCCCAGCCGTCGGTCCAGTAG
>JBDTXV010000191.1:0-5235 GCA_040006015.1 Caldimonas sp. | reverse complement strand
TCTCTTCGATCACGCCGTTCTTGTAGAGCATCGCGCCGACCCAGCGCAGGTCGACTTCGGTCGGTCGCACCGGCCGCCCACCGGTGACGATGCCGGCATTCGCGGCGAAATCGGAGATCGTGTCGTAGACCTTGCGCATCGCCTTCGTCTCGCGGTCGAACTGCTCGATCCGCGCATCGATGATCTCGACCGCCGGCGTCACGTAGTCGGTCGCCGAGAGCACGTCGAACAGCGTGATTCCGGGGCCCTTCAGCGCGCGGCCGAGCACGAACGCGAGCTCGACCTCGACGCGCGGCGCGATGAAGCGATCGAACGGGATGTCGCCGCCCTGCTCGAAGAACATGTCGTCCATCAGCGGCGCGTAATCGGGCTCGTCGATCTGCGACGACTGCTGCATCGCGCGCGAGGTCAGCCCGATCTTGCGGCCGCGGATCGTGCGGCCATCGGCGAGCTCGAGGTCGACCCACGCGCGCTGGATCGCGTAGCCGTCGTCGACGGTCATCGCCGGATGCGCCTTCGAGAAGTGGCGCAGCTGCGTCCGCGATTTGCGCGCTTCGTAGAGCTGGAGCGCGAGCGCGACGATCGTGTCCTGCGACAACATGGTTCAAGCCGATCGATGGGATTGCGAGGCTGCGGCTGCGCGGCTCTAAACCTTCTTCAGGCGCGCATGCAGATTGTTATGCTTCCAGGTTCCCGCTTCGCCGAACTCGCCGATCTCGAGCGACAGCGCGAGACCCATGCGCTCGTACAACGCGGCGAAATGCGCCTTCATCGTCTCGAACAGCGCGTCGCCGGTCGCGCGTTGCGTCGATTCCGGGCGACCCGCGGCGATCTTCAGCGCCGCATGCACGTAGGCCGCATCGATGCTGCCGTCGGCGATGCAGCAGGCATCGGCCGCGAACGCGCGGACGCGGACGCCGCCGGTCGGATAGACCTGCCGGTCGTCGACGCGCTGCGCGATCAGGCAGGCGGCGAGCTTCGTGCAGAGGCCGGCGATGTCGCCGTGCGCGGAAAGGTTCGCCGAGTAATCGAGCGTCAGGTGCGGCATGCGGAACTCCGGGGCTTCGTTTCGGCAGGCGCTCAGGGCGCGCCCCAATGCGGGATGTGATGATTGCCGAGGCTGACGCAGACGTTCTTCGGCTCGAGAAAGACGTCGTAGCTCCAGGTGCCGCCTTCGCGGCCGGTGCCCGAGGCCTTCGTGCCGCCGAACGGCTGGCGCAGGTCGCGCACGTTCTGGCTGTTGACGAAGCACATGCCGGCCTCGATCGCGGCCGCGACGCGATGCGCGCGCCCGACATTCTCGGTCCAGACGTAGCTCGACAGCCCATAGCCGATGTCGTTGGCGATGCGGACCGCGTCGGCCTCGTCGTCGAACGGAATCAGGCATGCGACCGGACCGAAGATCTCTTCCTGCGCGATCCGCATCCGGTTGTCGACATCGGCGAAGACGGTCGGAAGCACGTAGTTGCCTTTCGCGAATGCAGCCGGCACCGAGGGCGCATCGAGCCCGCCGCAGAGCAGCGTCGCGCCTTCGCGCGGCCCGAGCTCGATGTAGCTGCGCACCTTCGCGAGATGCGCCGCGCTGATCATCGGACCTATCACGGTCGTGTCGTCGAGCGGGTCGCCGACGCGGATGCGGCGCGCGCGTTCGGTGAAGCGCTCGACGAAGTCGGCGTAGATCGAGCGCTGCACGAGGATGCGCGAGCCTGCGGTGCAGCGTTCGCCGTTGTTCGAGAAGATCATGAAGACCGCGGCATCGAGCGCGCGCGCGAGGTCGGCGTCGGCGAAGACGACGAACGGGCTTTTGCCGCCGAGCTCCATCGAGAACTTCTTCAGCCCGGCGGCCTTGACGATGCGGTTGCCGGTGGCGGTCGAGCCGGTGAACGAGATCGCGCGCACGTCCGGATGCGCGACCAGCGGCTCGCCGGCTTCGCTGCCGTAGCCGTGCACGACGTTCAGCACGCCGGCCGGGATGCCGGCCTCGAGCGCGAGCTCGCCGAGGCGCGCCGCGGTCAGCGGCGACAGCTCGCTCATCTTCAGTACCGCGGTGTTGCCGAACGCGAGCGCCGGCGCGACCTTCCAGGTCGCCGTCATGAACGGCACGTTCCACGGGCTGACCAGCGCACACACGCCGACCGGATGGAACAGCGTGTAGTTCAGATGCGTCTCGGTCGGATACGTGTGGCCGTCGACGCGCACGCACATCTCGGCGAAATAGCGGAAGTTGTCGGCGGCGCGCGGCACCAGCTGCTTGCGCGTCTGCGCGATGACCTGGCCGGTGTCGCGGGTCTCGGTCTCCGAAATTTCCGGGACGTGCTGCGTGATCAGGTCTGCGAGCCGGTTCATCACCTTCGCGCGCTCCGGCGCGGGCCGTGCGGCCCAGGCCGGGAACGCGGCCTTCGCGGCGGCGACCGCGGCATCGACCTCGACGGCGCCGCCGCGCGCGACTTCGGCCAGCACTTGCTGCGTCGCCGGATCGACGGTCTCGAAATAGCGGGCGCTCTCGACCGGGCGGCCCGCGATCAGGTGTTGGATGCGCATCGGGGGATTCTCCGTCGTCGGCCGGGCGGACTGCAAACCGGCGCGTCAGACGCGGCCGAACAGGGCGTCGTCGACGATCCGGTTGACGAGGCGGCCGATGCCTTCGATCTCGCAGACGACCTCGTCGCCCGGCTTCACGTCGACGACGCCTTCCGGCGTGCCGGTCAGGATCACGTCGCCGGCGGCGAGCGTCATGAAGCCGCTCAGGTATTCGATCAGGAACGGAATGTCGAAGATCAGGTCGCGCGTGTTGCCGTGCTGCGTGACGACGCCGTTGACGAGCGTGCGCAGATCGAGCTGCGGAGCGGCGCCGAAATCGGCGGCATCGACGAGCCACGGTCCGAGCACGGTACAGGTGTCGCGGTTCTTCACGCGCAGGTTCGGGCGGTACCAGTTCTCGAGGTAGTCGCGGATCGCGTAGTCGTTCGCGACGGTGTAGCCGGCGACATGCGCCATCGCATCTGCGCGCGCGACGCGCTTCGCGCTGCGGCCGATCACGACCGCGAGCTCGCACTCGTAGTGCATGAAAGTCGCGTCGGCCGGCCGGCGCGTCTGGCCGCGGTGGCCGATCAGCGTGCCGGGCCCTTTCAGGAACACCAGTGGCTCCTGCTGCGCATTGAACGCGAGCTCCTTCGCGTGATCGGCGTAGTTCAGGCCGAGCGCGATCACCGTGCGCGGCTCGAACGGCGGCAACCAGACGACCGCGTCCTCGGCGACGACGCGGCCGTCGGCAAGACGCAGCCGGTCCGCGCCGCCCTGCACCGAATGCGCGGTCGCCTCGTGGATCGCTCCGGCATAGGCGACGCGGGCGCGCTTCATCGCGCTGCCCTCGGCGCGGCGACGAAGCGGTTCTCGAGCCTGCCGAGGCCGTCGATCTCGATCGCGACGGTCTGGCCGGCGCGCACGCGCGGCGCGCCGTCGGCGACGCCCGTCATCAGCACGTCACCGGGGACGAGCGTCATGAAATCGCTGACCTCGGCGACGAGGCGCGCCGGCGAGCGGACCCAGTCGGCTGCGCGGCGCTCGTGGACGAGCCGCTCGTCGACGAAGACGCGAAAACCGAGCCTGCCTGGATCGCCGAGCGCGCGCCGCGCGACGACACGCGGCCCGACCGGACAGAAGCCGTCGCGCGCCTTGTGGCGGACCGACGGGCGATAGAAGCTCGCATGCGGCACGCTGACATCGTCGACGATCACATAACCGGCGACGTGCTCGAGCGCGTCGCTCTCGCGCACACGGCAAGCGGTGCGGCCGATCACGAGGCCGAGAGTCGCGCCGATCACGAGCTCCGCCGCCTCGTCCGGCACCTCGACGTCGTCGCCGGGGCCGGCCAGCGTGTTGCGCGGCTTCACATAGAGGACCACGGCCTTCGGCGCGCCGTTGTACGGCGGCGCCTCGACGGCCGGTCCGAGGGCGGCGAGCGCATCGCGATGATTGAGCAGCGCACCGTAGACGTTGCCGGAAAACCGGAACGGCGCCTCGTCGAACGGGACCCTGGACAGCGGCATCGCGCAGCGCGGCCACGCCGCGGGAGGGAAAGCGACTACTGTAGCGAACGCAGCGGCGAGACGCCGAAGAGCCATTGGTGCCCGCGCAGCACGAAGAGCGCATACAGCGCGAGCCCGGCGCCGATCGCGATCGCGTCATTCCACGGTCGCGGCGGACCGCCGGGCGTCGCGCGGGCCGGCCGGCGCCGCAGCGAAATCCGGTCAGCGACGGCCCAGAGCAGGAAGCCGCCGAACAGCAGCACGTCGGGCAGGGTGCCGTTCGCGAGCAGATGCGCCGTCGCCCAGAGCTTGGTCGCGAGCAGCATCGGGTGCTTCGTCACGGACTTGATGCGCCCGGGCAGATACGCGGCGATCAGCAGCGGGAAGACCGGCAGCATCAGCACGAGCGCAAAGTGGCGCAGCGCCGCCGGCGGCGTGTAAAGGACGAGCGGGTCGTGCCGGGCGACGCCGTAGCCGTGGATCAGCAGTCCGAGGCCAAGTGCGGCGAGGCCCGCGTACAGGCCCTTCCACGGCTTCTCGCCGATCCGCGCCACCTGGCCGGCACGCCACTGCGGCGCGACGATCGACACCGCGTGGATACCGAGGAAGAGAACCAGTCCGACTATGAAGATGCCCATCGGGATCCTTCGCGCCAGCAACGCGAGCCGTTATACCGCGGAAGGTCTCAGGTCACGCGCGGCTTGACCCAGACCCACGCGACGATGCCGATGCTCATCAGCGCGAGCGACGTTGCCGCGAGCAGCACCGTCGAGTGCATCACCAGCGGCGCGACGACGCCGGCGACGATACCGTTGGCGACGCTGCCGATGCACGCCTGGAACGACGACGCCATGCCGCGCCGCTCGGGAACGAGGTCGAGCACCAGCAGCGTCACGACCGGCACCATCAGGGCCCAGCCGAAGGCATAGACCGCGAGCGGCAGCAGCGACCACCACGGGTTCGGCACGAAGAGCAGGTTCAGCACCAGGTTCAGCACCGACACCGCGAGCATGATCGTGAAGCCGTCGCGGATCTGGTGCTTCGGCTTGATCTTCCCGGCCATGCGGCCGGACAGGAAGGCGCCGCCCATGATTCCGGCGATCGTCAACGTGAAGAACCAGAAGAACTCGCCGGGTGCGAGATGCAGATGCTCGCCGAGAAAGACCGGCGCCGACAGCACGTAGAGGAACATGCCGTTGAACGGGAT
>JBDTXV010000190.1:0-5250 GCA_040006015.1 Caldimonas sp. | reverse complement strand
TCGGCGCGCTGTCGCGCGTGCTGCATCAGCAGGCGGTCGAGGACAACACCGGCGTCACGACGAAGGATGCCGACATCCTCGCGGCGAAGGTCGAGGGCGGCCGTGCCTGCGTCAACCTGGCGATGGTTCGCGGCGGCCGCCATCTCGGCGATCGGCCGTACTTCCCGAAGCATGTCGAAGATGCGATCGCGCTCGGCGCCGACGAACGCAGCGACACAGACGCGTTGCCTGCGCCCGAGGTCCGCGTCCTCGAGGCCTTCATCGCGCAGCACTACCTCGACGGCGGCGCGCCGCCGCTGCTGGTGTTGAGCCACGCGGTCGACAAGACGCTGATCGATGCGCTCGCGCTGCAGAGCGGGATCCGGGTCACCGCGCAGCACCAGCCGCGCGAACCGCGTCGCGCCTGGCTCGACATGTGCATCAAGGGCGCGCAGGTGCGGCTCGCACAGCTGCTCGCCGAGGAGGGCTCGCAGCAGGCGCGCACGCACGCGCTCGTCGACGCGCTCGATCTCGAGGTCGAGGACCTGCATGCCTTCCGGATCGAATGCTTCGACATCAGCCACACCGCCGGCGAATCGACGCAGGCTTCGTGCGTCGTCTTCGAGGCGCACAAGATGCAGAGCTCGCAGTACCGGCGCTACAACATCGACGGCATCACCGGCGGCGACGACTATGCGGCGATGCGCCAGGTGCTGATGCGGCGCTACGCGAAGCTCGTCGAGGCGGCGAGCCGCGGCGAGGCGCGGCTGCCCGAGCTCGTGCTCGTCGACGGCGGACGCGGCCAGGTCGGCGTCGCGCGCGAAGTCTTCGGCGAGCTCGGCATCGACCTGGCGCGGATCGTCGGCGTCGAAAAGGGCGAGGGCCGCAAGGTCGGCCTCGAGGAGCTCGTCTTCGCCGACGGCCGTCCGAAGATAGGGCTCGGCAAGGACTCGGCGGCATTGATGCTGATCGCGCAGATCCGCGACGAGGCGCACCGGTTCGCGATCACCGGGATGCGCGCCCGCCGCGCCAGCGTGCGCACTCGCGCCAGCAGTCTCGAGGACATCGCCGGCGTCGGCCCGAAGAAGCGGGCGAAACTGTTGCAGCGTTTCGGCGGCGTACGCGGCGTCGGTTATGCCAGCATCGCCGACCTGATGAGCGTCGACGGGATCTCGAAAGACCTTGCGGAGGAAATCTATCGTGCGCTGCATTGACTGGTGTGGCCGGGCCGGGTTGGCCGGTCTGATGCTGCTGGGGGGGTGCTCGAGTTCGTCGGACAACGCGCCCGGCGAAACCGGATCACGCGGCGCGAAGCCGCGCGTCGCGGCTGCGCCGATGACTCCGGTTCCTGCGCACGATACGACCGCCCCTGATGCGCCCACGACTCCGGTCCCGTCGCCGGCGCCCGCGAGGATGAATCGGCCAACCGCGCACGCCGCGGTGAAGCTGCCGCCGCCGCAAACGATGCGTACCTGGCACGAGGTGCGCCTGCAGGCCGCGCAGCGCATCGTCGGCGCGAATCCGGACGCGACCTATCCGGGCGCGCCGCCGGAACCGCTCCTCGCGATCCCGGTGCTAGAGATCGAACTGAACGGCGACGGCAGCGTGCGCCGGATCGTGGTGCTGCGTCAGCCGCGCCAGGCCAAGGACACGGTGCAGATCGCCACCGACGCGGTGCATCGCGCCGCGCCGTTCGGCGACGTCTCGCGTCTGCCGCGACCGTGGAAGTTCGTCGAGACCTTTCTGTTCGACGACGAGCGCCGCTTCAAACCGAGGACGCTCGACCCGTAAACACGGGCCGCGCAACGAGTTCGGCACAATCGTCGGATGTTCTTCAATCTGCCGACGCTGCTGACCTGGGCCCGCATCGTCTCGATCCCGCTCGTCGTCGGCGTCTATTACCTGCAGATCGCACCGGGCACGCAGAATCTGCTCGGCACCGCGCTTTTCATCATCGTCGCGCTGACCGACTGGGCCGACGGCTACCTGGCGCGCCGGCTGAACATGACGTCGTCGTTCGGCGCCTTCCTCGATCCGGTCGCCGACAAGTTCCTGGTCTGCGCGGCGCTGCTGGTGCTGGTGCATCTGCACCGGCTGCATGCGGGAATCGCGCTCGTCATCATCGGCCGCGAGATCGCGATCTCGGCGCTGCGCGAATGGATGGCCCAGATCGGCGCCGCGCGCAGCGTCGCGGTGCACATGCTCGGCAAGATCAAGACCGTCGTGCAGATGATCGCGATCCCGTTCCTGCTTTTCTACGACAAGCTGTTCGGCGTGATCGACACCGCGTTCTGGGGCACGGTGCTGATCTGGATCTCGGCAATCCTGACGATCTGGTCGATGATCTATTACCTGCAGAAGGCGCTGCCCGAAATACGCGCCCGGGTGCGCTGACGGGCCCGATCGCATGACGAACGCGACGCGCGGTCTGACGCGCGCGATGCCGTGGGTCTTCGTGCTGATCTGGAGCACCGGCTTCGTCGTCGCCCGGCTCGGCATGCCGCATGCACCGCCGCTCGGCTTCCTGACGATCCGCTATGCGCTGTCGGTGCTGTGCTTCCTGGTCTGGATCGCGATCGTGCGGGCGCGCTGGCCGCGCGACCGCCGCCAATGGCTGCATCTGTCGGTCACCGGCATCCTGATGCATGCCGGCTACCTCGGCGGCGTCTGGGCCGCCGTAAAGGCCGGCATCGGCGCCGGCACCGTCGCGCTGGTGGTCGGATTGCAGCCGGTGCTGACGGCGATCTGGCTGACGCGCGGCGAGGCGAGCAAGCGCGCGACGGTCTCCGGCGCGCAATGGCTCGGCCTCGTGCTCGGCCTCGCCGGCCTCGCGCTGGTCGTCTTCGGCAAGCTCGGCATCGGCGAAGTGACGGCGTGGAATCTCGCGCTCGCGATCGGCGCGCTCCTTTCGATCACGACCGGCACGCTGTACCAGAAGCGCCATGTCGCCGCCTGCGACGTGCGCACCGCGAACGCGATCCAGCTGCTCGCCGCCTTCGCGGTCAGCCTGCCGTTGGCGTTGCTCGAACCGGAAGCGATCGTCTGGCAGACGGAGATGCTCGTCGCGATGGCCTGGTCGGTGCTGGTGCTGACGCTCGGCGGCAGCTCGCTGCTCTACCTGCTGATCCAGCGCGGCGCGGCGACCTCGGTCACGAGCCTGATGTATCTGGTGCCGCCGTGCACCGCGCTGATGGCATGGGTCCTGTTTCGCGAAGCATTTACGCCGGCAATGCTGATCGGCATGATGCTGACGGTCGCCGGCGTCGCGCTCGTCGTGCGCTCCGCGTCGCGCTGACACGGTTTTTTCTAACCAATCGAGAGGAGACAGAAGTGGCCACCAAGCACCGGATCGCAGTGATCGCCGGCGACGGCATCGGCAAGGAAGTGGTTCCCGAGGGGCTGCGCGTGCTCGAGGTCGCGGCGTCGAAATTCGATCTCGACCTCGCGTTCGACCACTTCGATTTCTCGAGCTGGGACTACTACGAACGCCACGGCAAGATGATGCCGGACGACTGGAAAGAGCAGATCGGCGGCCACGATGCGATCTTCTTCGGCGCGGTCGGGTGGCCGGCGAAGCTCCCCGATCACATCTCGCTGTGGGGCTCGCTGATCAAGTTCCGCCGCGACTTCGACCTCTACGCGAATCTGCGGCCGGCGCGCCTGATGCCGGGAATCCGCTCGCCGCTCGCGGGCCTCAACGCGGGCGACATCGACATGATGATCGTGCGCGAGAACACCGAGGGCGAGTACTCGAGCATCGGTGGGCGGATGTTCGAAGGCACCGCGCGAGAGATCGTCGTGCAGGAGACGGTGATGTCGCGCACCGGTGTCGACCGGGTGCTGAAGTTCGCGTTCGAGCTGGCGCGTTCGCGCCCGCGCAAGCACCTGACCTCGGCGACCAAGTCGAACGGCATCGCGATCACGATGCCGTACTGGGACGAGCGCGTCGAGGCGATGGCGAAGGCCTATCCGGACGTCAAGGTCGACCGCTATCACATCGACATCCTGACCGCGCATTTCGTGCAGCGGCCGCAAATTTTCGACGTCGTCGTCGCGAGCAACCTGTTCGGCGACATCCTCAGCGACCTCGGCCCGGCCTGCACCGGAACGATCGGCATCGCGCCGTCGGCGAACATCAATCCGACGCGCGAATTCCCGTCGCTGTTCGAGCCGGTGCACGGCTCCGCACCGGACATCGCCGGCCGCGGCATCGCCAATCCGATCGCACAGATCTGGACTGCCGCGCTGATGCTCGACTTCCTCGGCTCGCGCGCCGCGCACGACGCGATCGTGCGCGCGATCGAGAAGGTGCTCGACCCTGCTTCGGGCGGGCCGCGCACGCCCGATCTCGGCGGTGATGCGAGCACCTCGGACCTCGGTCGCGCGATCGCATCCGCATTGTGAGATTGATGCATTGCAACGTCGACGTCCTATGACGCGCGCACTCGGATGTCAAGCAGGCAAACACACGTCGCCGAGCGCGTCGAGCACGATTGCGTGCGAATAGAATTCCGCTTCCGCGCTTGACAGCGGTGGGTCGCAAGGCTGTAATTGTTTTGATCGCCGCGACGCGAGTCAGGCCGGCCGATCCACCACCGAATTCCATGCGAGACATCTTCGAGGAGGGGAGTACCCGTGAATAAGACTGAGCTGATCGAACACATTGCCAAGCAGGCCGACATCTCCAAGGCTGCGGCTTCGCGCGCATTGGAGGCGGTGATTGGCGGAGTGAAGACGACGCTGAAGAAGAACAACTCCGTGTCCCTGGTCGGATTCGGCACCTTCAGCGTCGGCAAGCGAGCAGCTCGCAGCGGTCGCAACCCGCGCACCGGCGCGGCGATCAAGATCAAGGCCGCGAAGGTGCCGAAGTTTCGTCCGGGAAAGGCCCTGAAGGATGCGCTGAACTGAACGGCGCGGCGATACGCAAGATGGGTGCTTAGCTCAGTCGGTAGAGCGGCGCCCTTACAAGGCGTAGGTCGGGGGTTCGATCCCCTCAGCACCCACCACCCGGGTCGATCGCCCACCCCGTCAGCGCTGACCGGCGGTCGGCTAGAATCGCGCGACACAACAGCCCAAAGGCGAACCTCGGTTCGCCTTTGTTGCATTTGGGCGGCGACATCCGCCAACGTATCCGATTGCTCGGCGCACCACGTCGCGCGTTTTCACACCGGGTGACTTTTCGATGTTTGATTTCTTCCGCCGCCACACCCGCGCCTTGCAGTTCCTGCTGGTGCTGCTGATCTTTCCGTCGTTCGTCTTCTTCGGCATCCA
>JBDTXV010000189.1:0-5258 GCA_040006015.1 Caldimonas sp. | reverse complement strand
GATAGAGGCCGTACAGGTTGTCGAAGCTGTGGTTCTCCGCAAAGATCACGACGACGGTCTTGACGCGCTGCACGGCCGCCTCGTTGCCGCCGATGGCCGGCGCATTGGCGCAGCCGCTCAGCGTGGCGAGGATCGCGGCGAGCAGGAAAGAAGTGCGAAGCGGTGTCATGTGCATGGCGCTGTCTCTGGCGAGCGGTGTGTCGGGGATGTGCGGGGGAGGGTTCGGATACGCCTGCATCGAGGCGTCGCCGCGATTCTGCCTCGCGCGCCGGACCCCTCGTCCGGCGAGGGCGAGGACGAGGCGCGTCAAGCGCCGGTGATCGAGGCAACGCTCACCGGCCTTCGATCTCGTGGATGTGCGCCGAGACCGACCGGCCGTCGACGAGGAGCTCACCGACCGAGATCGGCAACTTGAATCGGCGCGGACCGGCGCTGCCCGGATTGACGTAGAGGACCCCGTCACGCGTCTCGACGAGCGGCTTGTGCGAGTGGCCCGAGACCACCACGCCGACGCCCGCGGCCTTCGGCTCGAGCCGCATGCGGGCGAGGTCGTGGATCGCGAGGACGTCGACTCCTTCGAAGGCGACCCGCTCGACTTCCTGCAGGCGATCGGCCCAGTCGCCCCAGTCGTTGTTGCCGCGCACGGCGGTCACCGGCGCGATCGCGGCAAGCCGCTCGAGCACCGCGTGGTCGCAGATGTCGCCGGCGTGGACGATGCGGTCGCTGCCCTGCAGGTAGGCGAGCACCTCCGGGCGCAGCAGGCCGTGGGTGTCCGAGACGAGACCGATCCGGATCATGGAACGAAGGGCGCGACGGCGCGAGTGGACAGGAAGGAGAAGCTTACGGGCGTGCGGCGCCGTGACGGCCGATGCCCCTTTCGGTCGAGGCAACAATAGTCCGATGCTCACCTTCGAACTGTTGAAGACCGACGGCCAGGCGCGGCGCGGCCGCCTCACGCTCAACCACGGCGTCGTCGAGACGCCGGTCTTCATGCCGGTCGGCACCTACGGCACGGTCAAGGGCGTGATGCCGTCGTCGCTCGAGGCGATGGGCGCCGAGATCATCCTCGGCAACACGTTCCACCTGTGGCTGCGGCCCGGCATCGACGTGCTGCGCACCTTCGGCGGCCTGCACCGCTTCGAGAACTGGACTCGTCCGATCCTCACCGACAGCGGCGGGTTCCAGGTCTGGTCGCTCGGCGAGATGCGGCAAATCTCCGAGGACGGCGTGAGGTTCGCGTCCCCCGTCAACGGCGACAAGTTGCTGCTCACGCCGGAAGTCAGCATGCAGATCCAGCACGTGCTCGACAGCGACATCGTGATGCAGTTCGACGAGTGCACCGCGTACGAGACCGCCGGCCACCGCACGACCGAGGCCGAGGCGCGCACGTCGATGGAGCTGAGCCTGCGCTGGGCCCGGCGCTGCCGCGACGAATTCGTGCGCCTCGATAATCCGAATGCGCTGTTCGGCATCGTCCAGGGCGGCATGTTCGAAGGGCTGCGCGAAGAGTCGATCGCGCAGCTCGCCGCGCTCGAGCTGCCCGGCTACGCGATCGGCGGCGTCAGCGTCGGCGAGCCGAAGGAGGAGATGCAGCGCATCGTCGCGCACACGCCGCGGCGCCTCCCGCCTTCGAAGCCGCGCTATCTGATGGGTGTCGGCACGCCCGAGGATTTGCTCGACGGCGTCGCCGCCGGCGTCGACATGTTCGACTGCGTGATGCCGACCCGCAACGCGCGCAACGGCCATCTGTTCACGCGCTTCGGCGACCTGAAGATCCGGAACGCGCGCCACCGCAGCGACGAACGTCCGCTCGACCCGAGCTGCACCTGCCACACCTGCGCCGGCTTCTCGCGCGCCTATCTGCATCACCTCGACCGCTGCGGCGAGATGCTCGGCGCGATGCTCGCGAGCCTGCACAACCTGCACTTCTACGTGAATCTGATGCGCGAGATTCGCGCCGCAATCGAGGACGGAGCGTTCGCCGCGTATGCGCAGCGCTTTCGCGCCGACCGCGCGCGCGGGGTCTAGCCGTCGCGGCTCACGAAGAGTCGATGCCGCCGCCATCGACAGCCGGACAAGGCCCGGAGCTCGCGGCCTTCGCCGCAGCGGCAAAGCCGTCCCGCCTCGATCGCGGCCGGATAATGCCGGGTTCATGAGGACGGCGATGCCGCAGATCACCTACATACAGCCGGACGGATCGCGGCGCAGCGTCGCGGTCGCGAGCGGTGCGAACGTGATGCGCACCGCGATCGAGAACGACATTGACGGCATCGTTGCCGAATGCGGCGGCGCCGCGGCGTGCGCGACCTGCCATGTCTACATCGAGCCCGAATTCGTCGGCCGCTTCGCGCGCCCGACCGAGATCGAGGACGAGATGCTCGAAAGCACCGCGTCCGAACGTCGGCGTGAGAGCCGCCTGAGCTGTCAGCTCGTGATGGCGCCCGGCCTCGACGAGCTGGTCGTGCGCGTGCCCCCGCTGCAGGTGCTCTGATGCTCGGCCCCGACACCACCGTCGTGATCGTCGGCGCGGGCCAGGCCGGCTTCCAGACCGCGGCATCGCTGCGCGAGCAGGGCTACGACGGCCGCGTCGTGCTGATCGGCGACGAGCCGAGCCTGCCGTATCAGCGGCCGCCGCTGTCGAAGGCGCATCTGAAGGAAGACGCGGACGACGCGCAACTGCACTTCCGGCCCGATGCGTTCTTCGGCGAGCGGCGCATCGAGTTGCGCGCGCCGGATCGCGTCAGCGCGATCGCCCGTGGCGCGCAGCTCGTGACGCTCGCGTCGGGCGAGCGCCTGCACTACGACCATCTCGTGCTCGCGACCGGCACGCGGCCGCGCCGGCCCGACTGGCCCGGGATGCAGCTCTCCGGCGTACAGCTGCTGCGCACCGTCGACGATGCGCGCCAGCTCCGGGCGCTGCTGAAACCGGCTCGCCGCGTCGTGATCGTCGGCGCCGGCTTCATCGGCCTCGAGGTCGCCGCGACCGCCGGCGCGGCCGGGCTGCACGTCACGCTGATCGAGTTCGCCGACCGGCCGCTGAAGCGCGCGCTGTCGCGCACGATGGCCGAGCATCTGCAGCGCGCGCATGCGAGCCGCGGCGTCGAATTTCTGATGCGCACCTCGGTCGCATCGATCGACGGCGCCGACGGCCGCGTCACCGGCGTGACGACCGAGGACGGGCGCCGCGTCGACGCCGACCTGGTGCTGATCGGCATCGGCGTGGAGCCGAACACCGAGCTCGCCGCTGCGGCCGGGCTGGCGGTCGACGAAGGCATCGTCGTCGATCAGCATCTCCTGACCGCGGATCCGGCGATCTCGGCGATCGGCGACTGCGCGCGCTATCCGAGCGTGCATCACCCGTCTGCGGTCCGGCTCGAATCGGTGCAGAACTCGACCGACCACGCGCGGTCGGTCGCGGCCCGCATCGCCGGCAAGGCGGCGCCCTACGACAAGCTGCCGTGGTTCTGGAGCGACCAGGGCGACCTGCGCGTGCAGATGTGTGGCCTCGCCGACGAAGGCGACGACGTCGTCGTGCGCGGCGATCCGGCGAGCGGCCGCTTCTCGGTGCTGCGCTATCGCGGCGAGCGGCTGACCGCGGTCGAGACGCTGAACCAGCCGGCCGAGCATATGGCGCTGCGCAAGATCCTCGGCGCCGGCGCGGCGCTCGGCCGCGAGCAGGCGGTCGATCCGGCGTTCAAGCTGAACGCCGTCGCGCTCGGCGTCGCGAGCCCGGCCGCAGGCAAGGCACACTGACGCAAATCCCGTTTCGGTCACGCAGCCACGTTGCCGATCGCCTCCCGACCCACTCGAAGGAACCGACATGTACAACGACTCGACTCTCTACATCGGCGGCCGCTTTCTCGAACACGAAGGCCGCAAGCTGCAGGACATCCTGAATCCGGCCGACAACAGCGTCGTCGGCAAGCTCTCGCACGCGACGCGCGAGGATCTCGACAACGCGCTGCTCGCGGCGCAGGGCGCGTTCGAGAAATGGCGCCACTCGTCGCCGATCGAGCGCTCGAAGATCCTGCGCAAGGTCGCCGAGCTGATCCGCGAACGGCGCGACGAGATCGCGCGCGACATCACGCTCGACCAAGGCAAGCCGCTCGCCGAGGCGCGCCAGGAAGTGACCTCGTGCGCCGAGCACGCCGAATGGCACGCCGAGGAGTGCCGGCGCATCTACGGCCGCACGATCCCGGCGCGCTTCCCGAACGTGCGCCAGATCGTGATGCGCCAGCCGGTCGGCGTCTGCGTCGCGTTCACGCCGTGGAACTTTCCGTTCAACCAGGCGATCCGCAAGATCGTCGCGGCGATCGGCGCCGGCTGCACGCTGATCCTGAAGGGCCCGGAGGATTCGCCGAGCGCGGTGATGGCGCTGGCGCGGCTGTTCCACGACGCCGGCCTGCCGCCCGGCTGCCTCAACGTCGTCTGGGGCGTGCCGGCCGAAGTCTCCGACTACCTGATCCGCTCGCCGATCGTCCGCAAGGTCTCGTTCACCGGCTCGGTCGCGGTCGGCAAGCAGCTCGCCGCGCTCGCCGGGGCCCACATGAAGCGCGTGACGATGGAGCTCGGCGGCCATTCGCCGGTGCTGGTGTTCGACGACGCCGACATCGACCGCGCCGCCGACCAGCTCGTGATGTACAAGGGCCGGAACGCCGGTCAGGTTTGCGTCGCGCCGAGCCGCTTCTTCGTGCAGAAGAAGGCCTACGACCGCTTCGTCGAGCGCTTCGCGAAGGCCTACGGCGCGCTGCAGCTCGGCGACGGGATGGACGCGGCGTCGACGATGGGACCGCTCGCCCATGCGCGGCGCGTCGATTCGATGCAGCAGTTCGTCGACGACGCGAGGAAGCGCGGCGGCCAGGTCGTCGTCGGCGGCGAGCGCTTGCCGCGGCCCGGCAACTTCTTTCCGCCGACCGTCGTGACCGGCCTGCCCGACGATGCGAAGCTGATGACCGAGGAGCCGTTCGGCCCGGTCGCGCCGATCACGCCGTTCAACGACATCGACGAGGTGCTGAAGCGCGCGAACGCGCTGCCGTTCGGGCTCGCGTCGTATGTGTTCACCGGCTCGCTGCACACCGCGCAGAAGGTTTCGGCGAACCTCGAGGCCGGGATGGTCAACATCAATCACTTCGGGATGGCGCTGGCCGAAACGCCGTTCGGCGGCATCAAGGACAGCGGCCTCGGCAGCGAGGGCGGGATGGAAACGTTCGACGGCTACCTCGTGACGAAGTTCGTCTCGGAGCTGAGCCTGCCGCCGG
>JBDTXV010000188.1:0-5275 GCA_040006015.1 Caldimonas sp. | reverse complement strand
GCCGGCACCGGCCGATGTTCATGGTCGATCTCGCGGTGCCGCGCGACATCGAGCCTGAAGTCGCGCGCCTGTCCGACGTCTATCTGTACACGATCGACGATCTGTCGGCGCTGGTCCAGCGCGCCGGCGAACGCCGCGAAGCCGCGGTCGCACAAGCCGAGGCGATCATCGAGGTCGGCGTGCAGAGCTTCGTCCATTGGCTCGACCAGCGCGGCTCGATCCCGCTGATCCAGGCATTGCATGCGCAGACCGACGACTGGCGCGCCCTCGAGATCGCGCGCGCGAAGAAGCTCCTCGCCAATGGCGAGGACGTGACCGCCGTGCTCGAATCGCTGTCGCGCGGCCTTACGCAGAAGATGCTGCACGGCACGCTCGCGGAGCTGGGCAGCGCCGAGGGCGAGCAGCGCGAACGACTGGCGCAGACGATCGCGCGCCTCTTCCTGCGCCAGAGCTCGCGCAATCCGTCCGACGCCAAGCGCTAGCGACGCGGCCGTTCGCCTCAGGCGGAGCGGCTGCGCGGTTGCGCAGGTGCCCCGCGAGCCCCGGGAGCACCATGAAAGCATCTCTCCGCCTGCAATTCGAGCGCCTTGCGCTGCGCCTGAACGAGCTCGACGCGACCTTGGCCGACGGCAGCATCGCCGCCGACATGAAGCGCTTTCGCGAATTGACGCGCGAGCATGCCGAGATCTCGGGGCTGGTCGGGCGCTTCCGCCGCTTCGAGCAACGCGAGCGCGACCGCGGCGCGGCGCAGGAAATGCTCGGCGCGCCCGGCGTCGACACCGAGATGGCCGAGATGGCCGAAGAAGAGATTCGTGCGGCCGAAGCCGACATCGAGACCTTGCGCTTCGAATTGCAGGCGTCGCTGCTGCCGCGCGATCCCGACGACGATCGCAATGCCTTCGTCGAGATCCGCGCCGGCACCGGTGGCGACGAATCGGCGCTGTTCGCCGGCGACCTCACGCGCATGTATCTGCGCCACTGCGAACGCAAGCGCTGGCAGAGCGAAGTGATGAGCGAGAGTGCGAGCGACCTCGGCGGTTACAAGGAGATCGTGTTGCGGATCAGCGGCGACGGGGTCTATGGCGGACTGAAATTCGAGTCCGGCGGACACCGCGTGCAGCGCGTGCCGGCGACCGAGACGCAAGGCCGCATCCACACCAGCGCCTGCACCGTCGCGGTGTTGCCCGAGCCGGACGCGGCCGACGAGGTCAGACTCAATCCGGCAGAGCTGCGCATCGACACGTTCCGCGCCAGCGGGGCCGGTGGCCAGCACGTCAACAAGACCGACAGCGCGATCCGCATCACCCACCTGCCGACCGGCATCGTCGCCGAATGCCAGGACGATCGATCACAGCACCGCAACAAGGCCAAGGCGATGGCGGTGTTGCTCGCGCGGCTGGCCGAGAAGGATCGCGCAGAGCGGTCGGCGCGCGAAGCCGCGACCCGCAAAGGCCTGATCGGCAGCGGCGATCGCAGCGATCGCATCCGCACCTACAACTATCCGCAGGGGCGGCTGACCGATCACCGCATCAACCTGACGCTGTACAAGTTGCAGGCCATCCTCGACGGCGACCTGGATCATGTCATTGCCGCCCTCCAGGCGGCGCAGGCCGCCGAGCAACTGGCCGCACTCGAAAGCGGCGCGGCGTGACCGGCCCCACCGTCGCGCACGCGCTCGCGCAGGCGCGCGAGCGCGGCCTCGACCGCCTCGACGCGTCGCTGCTTCTGGGCGAAGTGCTGCACCGTTCGCGAACCTGGCTGCTTGCGCACGGCGACGCGCCGCTGACGTCCGCCGAAAGCGCCGCTTGGGACGCGCTCGCCGCGCGCCGCGCCGGCGGCGAGCCGCTTGCGTACATCATCGGGCGCAAGGAATTTCGCGGACTCGTATTCCGTGTCGAACCGAGTGTGCTGATCCCGCGTCCCGAGACCGAGATTCTTGTCGAGCAGGCGCTCGGACTGCTCCGTCGCGGGCCGCTCACCGCGTCCTCGCCGAGGCTCGTCGACCTCGGTACCGGCAGCGGAGCAATCGCGATCGCGTGCAAGTCGGCGCATCCGGCCGCCAAAATCCTTGCATCGGACACGAGTGCGGCCGCGCTCGCAGTCGCCCGCGCGAACGCGGCGCGACTCGGCGTCGAGGTCGAGTTCCGGATCGGATCGTGGTGGCAGCCGTGGGCCGGCGAGCGTTTCGACATCATCGTCAGCAACCCTCCCTACGTCGCCGCGGCCGACCCCCATCTGGTGGCGCTTCGTCACGAGCCGCTCGACGCGCTCAGCGCCGGAATCGATGGATTGGAGGCGCTCGAAGCGATCGTCGGCGATGCCGCGCGCCATCTGCAGCCCGGCGGCTGGATCTGGCTCGAGCACGGCTTCGATCAGGCGCCGGCGGTCCGGTCGATGTTCGTCGGCGCGGGATTTTCGACGATCGAAACCGTAACGGATCTGGCCAGCCAGCCCCGATGCACCGGCGCAACCCTCTGAGCCGCGCGGCGCGCCGAGGAGGGGCAAATGCGCATCGACCGAGAGCGAGGACGTGAAAAACGGCGCAGCCAATGCCGCGCTGTGCCGCAGGCGGCCGCAACACCACGCGCGGAAGCCCCAACCGGCGTAGCATGACTTCCCGGTGGCGTCTTCATCGATTGCCACCCCTCTTCCGCCAGAACGAAGGAGGTCGTCGTGATGAACTTCTCGCGCACCATCGGCGCCGCTCTCGCGCTGGCCGGATATTGCGCAACGGCCCATGCCGATGGAGGTACCGGTCTCCGGATCGACCCCGACGATCTGCAATGGCCTCGCTGGCAGGGGCGGCTCTCGCTGACCGCTTCTGCCGCCGCCGGCCGTGCCGCGGCCGCGGACCGCTCGAGCCAGGGCCTCGGCAGCCTCAGCCTGATGAGCGACTACTACCTGACCGGCTCACTGCTCGGTCCGAAGCGCGCCGGCGGTTTTCGAGCGACGAGCGGCGTCTTGATCGGCCCGCGGTCGCAAGCCTGGGCCGGATCGGTGCCGTCGGGTGCCGGCGGGACCTTCAGCATCGATCGCAGCCTCTTCGGACAGGCACCGTTGATGCTTCCCGGCGATGCGGCAACGGACGCACCGACCTTGCCTTACCTCGGAGTCGGCTACACGGGACTCTCGCCGCGCGGCGGCTGGAGCTTTCACGCCGATCTGGGGCTCGTCTCTCTGAGTCCGGGCGGCGCGGTCAAGTTCGGGCGGGTCTTCACCGGAACGCAGAGCCTCGACGAAACCCTGCGCGACATGAGGTGGTCTCCGGTGTTTCAACTGGGCGTTTCATACCACTTCTGAGACCGCGCTCGCCAAGGGCGATTCGGGCGCGGCCCGGAGGTTCGGCGGGGTTTGCCGTATCCTCGGACATCCCCAATTTCCAATCGGCTTTTCCCCATGAACGACGCTCAAGTACGCATCGACGAACTCGTCAAGAACAACCGTGTCGTGCTCTTCATGAAAGGCACTGCGCAGTTCCCGATGTGCGGATTTTCCGGCCGTGCGGTGCAGATCCTGAAGGCCTGCGGTGTCGATGACCTGAAGACGGTCAACGTTCTCGAGGACGACGGCATTCGCCAGGGCATCAAGGCCTACGCGAACTGGCCAACGATTCCGCAGCTCTATGTGAATGGCGAATTCGTCGGCGGCTCGGACATCATGACCGAGATGTACCAGGCTGGCGAACTGCAGCAGACGCTCGGCACCCCTGCATGACGTCGTGAGCGTGCCGCGCTCACGCGTGGTCGTCGGCGTCACCGGCGCCAGCGGCGCGGTCTATGCGGTCCGGATCCTGGAGCGCCTGAGAAGCGCCGGTCACGAGACGCACCTCGTCGCGAGTCCGGCGGGGATCCTGAACGTCCATCACGAACTCGGGCTCGATCGCAAGTCCCTCGAGGGCCTGGCCGATGCGGCTTACAACCCGTCGGACATCGGCGCGGCAATCGCGAGCGGCTCTTTCGAGACTGCGGCGATGGTGATCGCACCCTGCTCGATGAAGACGCTTGCTGCAGTGGCGCACGGCTTTTCCGACGACCTGCTGACCCGCGCCGCCGATGTGGCGCTGAAGGAGCGCCGGCGGCTGCTGCTGATGGTGCGCGAGACGCCTTTCAACCTGGCCCACCTGCGCAATATGGTCGCCGTCACCGAGATGGGGGCGATCGTTTTTCCGCCGCTGCCCGCGTTCTATCACCGACCGCAAAGCATCGACGAACTCGTCGACGACACCGTCGAACGCGCGCTCGCGCTGCTCGGCATCGGCGGAGCCGCACCAAAGGCCTGGACCGGGCTCTAGCCTTGCGGGCGTGCCGCCGCGGTTCAACCCGCCGCGTGCTCCCAGGCTCGTCGCGCGCCGAATACCGCATTCGGATATTCGGGGCGGCCCCGGCTGCCGTTGTAGCGTCCGAGTGCCAGGTAGAGATCGCCGCGCTCGAGGTCGAGGTAATGGCGCAGGATCACGCAGCCGAAACGCAAATTGGTCTGCGTGTGAAAGAGCCGGCCGGAGTCGCCGTCGCCGATGAGGCGGGCCCAGAAAGGCATCACCTGGGTGTAGCCGCGCGCACCGGCGACGCTGATCGCGTATTTGCGAAAGCCGCTTTCGACCTGCACCAGGCCGAGCAGCAGCGAGGGTTCGAGACCGGCGCGCGTGCTCTCGTACCAAAGGGTCTCGAGAAATTCGACCCGAGTCACGTGTTCGGCGGTGCGCTTCTTCAGGCGCTCGCTCATATCGCCGAGCCAGCGCAGATGGGCGAGGCGCTCATCGATCGTGCGGAAGGTCGGCTTCGGCGGCGCGCGATTGGCGATCGCGGCCGAAAGGACCGAGCGCACCGAATCGACGAGCGGCTCCTCGACTTGCGCGCCGGCATGACCGATCGAAGGCCAACCCGCTGCAACCGGTGCGAAGAGCGTCGCCATGACCAGCCCGCGCCGTCCTCTCCCGACCGGGGAGAGCGCGGACTTCATGCGTCGAGCTTCGCCTTCAGGAAGGCCGGCGCTTCGGCGAGCGGCACCGCAGAGGGCTCGGCTTCGCGGCGGCCCTGGTATTCGATCCGGCCTTCCTTCAGCCCGCGATCGGACAGCACGACCCGATGCGGCACGCCGATCAGCTCCCAGTCGGCGAACATTGCGCCGGGACGCTCGCCGCGATCGTCGAGCAAGACATCGACGCCGAGCGACTCGAGTGCCGCATGCAATCGATCCGCCGCCGTGCGCACGGCCTCGGACCGGTCGTAGCCGATCGGGCAGACGACGACCGTGAACGGCGCGATCGCCTGGGGCC
>JBDTXV010000187.1:0-5275 GCA_040006015.1 Caldimonas sp. | reverse complement strand
TGCAGGCACCCTTCGGCAGGCATAAGGCAGAAGCGGTGATGGGAAATTAATCCCAAAGGCAGAGGGTCACTACACCGTGAACAGGGGGGTGCCCGACAGTGGCTAAAAAATGAGCAGTGCCCGAAGCGACGAGACTTCGTGCGCTCGCCTCTCAAACCCTCCGGGCCAAAGGGCGACCGAGCTGGATGTGCTGGGAAAATTCTCCCACACGGTCGCGGCGATGTCCTACAGCCGACCCTATAGGTCACGGCGCTCCCGGGAGGCAGACTCCTCCTCGCCGGTAGAAAACCCGCAACGCCTCGATACCGCTTCGACCCGGTGCTCGATCCAGGGCGAATGTGGCTGCCGGTTCCACCTCCCACATCAGGACACCCAAGATGAAACTACGTTCAATCCCCATGGCCGCTGCGGCCGTCGCCGCAGTCGCGTTCTCGCTGCCGCAGGTCGCGTCCGCGAACCTGGTACTCGTCGCCCCGCAGGATTTCGCCGGCACCGGACTCGGCTCGGTCAATACCGTGCTGACGATCCAGAGCCCAGGCTCCTCTTCGTCCGAATCGGGCGGCGTCGCGTTTGGCGGCGGGGGCGTTGATGTGGCCTTCGGCGACGCGAAGACCGGCGCCTCGCAAACCCTGACGCGCAGCTTCGCCGACCTGAGCATCACGTCGGCGGCGGACATCCGGGTCGTCTTCAACGCGGCCGAGCCGGGCGGCGACTCGATCACGCTGAACACACTCGTTCTGAACATCTACAGCTCGACCGGCGGGTCCCCGCTGTTTACCTCGGGCGCGGTCAGCTGCCCGACGGTCACGGGCTGTGCCTTCCCGGACACCTTCACCGGCACCGGCAACTCCGGCTTCGTGTTCGCCCTCGACGCCACGCAGGCCGCGCTGGCGCAACCGTTCTTCGCCGCAAACAATCGGATCGGCCTTACCGCGAGCGCATCGAACGCGACCGGCGGCCAGGAGACGTTCTTCGTCGCCAGCGCCGGCGGAGTCACGACGCCGGTGCCGGAACCCGAAACCTACGCGCTGATGCTCGCCGGTCTCGGCGTGCTCGGTTTCGTCGCGAAGCGCCGCAAGGTCTCGTAAGACGCAGGCTCCGATCTGAAGCGGCGGCCGTGGAGCGATCCACGGCCGCTTTCATTTGCCCCGCGTCCATCTCGCCAGAGCCGACAACTGCGCGGATCCGGATAGCGACTGGCGATTTCCCCGAGCCGAGGCGAGTCAGACCGCTGCCGGCAGCGTCGCGACGAATCGAGTCCCGGCTTCGCGTGTCGACGTTACGCTCAGCCGGCCGCCGTGCGCCTTGACGATCTGATCGCTGATGTAGAGACCGAGACCGAGCCCGGCCCGCCGATTCGACGTTTCGCGGCGCCAGAACGGCGCAAAGATCTTCGCGAGGCTGCCTTCGGGTATCGGCTCGCCGTTGTTGGCGACCTCGATGACCAGTTGCGCGTCCCGCAGCGACGCGGCGAATTCGATCGGTCTGTCCTTCGCGCCGTGGGTCAACGCATTGGCGAGCAGATTCGACGCGAGCTGCTGGATGCGGCCGCGGTCGCAATGCAACGACTGCGTGACGTCGATCTCGGCACGTATTTGCCGATCCGGATGCGCGTCGCGCATTTCGTCGACGACCTGCCGCAGCGCGTCGCCCAGATCGCCGACCAGCGCGGTACCGAGTTCGACCCCGCCGCCGAGTCGCCCGCGCGCGAAATCGAGGACGTCCTCGATCAGGCGCGCCATGCGGTCGACGTTGGTGCCGATCCGGGCCGCGAGACTGCGCACGACGACCGGTTCGCTCGCCTTCAGGTTCAGCAGCTCCGCGCAGGCGGCGACCGCCGACAGCGGATTGCGCAGGTCGTGGCCGAGCACGGCGATGAACTGCTCGCGCAGCTCGCCGGATTCCTTCTCGTCCAGATGCGCCTTGCGCTCTTCGTCGCGCCGGCGCTCGTTGTCGAGCTCGAGCGCGACGAGTTGCGCGAACAGCGTGAACATCGCGACCGTTTTCGGCTCGGAGACCAGCGCCGGCTTCGCATCGATCGCACAGAGGTTGCCGAAGTACGAGCCGTCGCCGAGCACGATCGGCACCGAGATATAGCTCTCGATCGAATAGATCCGCGGCGTGTGGTGGTTGCAATAGACCGGGTCCGCGCTGGCGTGATCGATCACGATCGGCACGCGCGATTCGCGCACCTCCGTGCACAGTGTGCTATGCACATCGAGCTCGCCGCCGGGCTTCAGACCGAACGCGATGTCGTCCTGAACCGCGCAGGCGGTCCAGCTGCCGTCGGTGACGCGGGCCACTGCGGCGAAGCCCATTCCGGTCATCTGGCAGAGCACGCGCAGCAGCGACGGCACGGCCTCGATCCGGCCGATCGCCGCGACGTCGCGCTCGATCTCGGCGCGCGATTCGCTCATTGCACCGGCGACCTGGCCGACGCGATCCCGAGCGCGCGCCATTCGGCCGGTGCGGCGCCGACGATGCGCGTGAACGCGCGCGTCAGCGCGCTCGCGCTGCGGTAGCCGACCTGCTCGGCGACCTGCTTCAGCTGCAGCCCCTGCCGCAACAGTTCCTGGGCTGCCGCGACCCGACACGCAGCCAGATGCTCGCCAGGTGTGACGCCGACGACGGAGCGAAAGCGCAGCGAAAAACGCGCCCGCGACATACCCGCCAATGCAGCCAATTCGATCAAGGACCACTCCCGATCCGGTTGCCTGTGAACCGCGCTCAACGCTTTCGCCAATCGCGCATCGGCGAGACCCGCAAGCGTGCCGCCGCTGACCAGCTTCTTGTCGATGCAGACCCTCAACAACGCAACGACCGCAAGCTCGCAGAGGCAGTTCAATGCCGCCTGACGGCCCTCTTGCGCGGCGCGCGCCTCGTCGAACATCAGTTCGCAGGTCGATTTCAACACATCCTGTGCGGCGAGCGGCATCACGACCAGTGCCGGCAAGACGCCGACCACCGGGCTGCTGGTGCCGGCGCCGAAGCGCACGGTCGCACAAAGCGCCTCGACCCCGGCATCGGCGACGAGGCGATGCGAGCCGGCGCGCGGCATGAAGATGATGCTCGGCTCGTCGATCGGCTGACTCGCGTCGCCCGCGTCGATCAGCTCGACATGACCCGACTTCACGAAATGGAAGTGGGCCGGCTTGGTCGCCGGGTCGAAGTCATAGATCCCGCAAAGGCCGCCGGAATAGAAGACACCGGTCCGCAAAGGGAAGCGCTCGAGCAATTCGGAAAGTCGATCCAACGGCGATCTCGCGACAAGGGGCCCTGGGGGTGCAGTCTCGAATTGATGACCGGGCGTCCCATGGGCCTGTTCAAGGTACGACGGTTGCCCCATCGAAATCAGCCAACCCTGTTTTCGAGGATATTCGATGCGACGACTTGCTTTACCGATCACGACCCCCCCTGTTCGCGTAGTCACCCTGTGCGCAACGCTGCTGCTGGCGGCGACCGCAGTCGGCGCGGCCGACAAGCCGATGCCGGGTGCTTCGGCAACCACGTCGAAGACCGGTACGAAATACACGGCCGATGCCGACATGCAGGCCGTGCTCGACGCCCATGCGGCGCTCGGCCCGAAGCCGATCGAAAGCCTCGAACCGGCCGAGGCACGCCGGCAGCCGACGCCGGCCGATGCGGTGATGGCGGTGCTGAAGAAGCAGGGCAAGGACACCGCGCCGGCCGCGCTGGTCCCCGGCGTCACGAGCGTCGACCGGACGATCCCCGGGCCGGCCGGGCCGCTGCCAGTGCGCATCTACACGCCGGACGGTGCCGGGCCGTTCCCGCTCGTCGTCTACTTCCACGGCGGCGGCTGGGTCCTCGCCGACAAGAACGTCTACGACGGCGGTGCGCGCGGCATCGCGAAGGAGGCGAACGCGGTCGTCGTCTCGGTCGACTACCGACTCGCGCCCGAAGCCAAGTTTCCGGCTCAGCACGACGACGCCGTCGCGACCTACAAATGGGCAGCCGCGAACGCCGCCTCGATCAACGCCGATCCGAAACGGATCGCGATCGCCGGCGAGAGCGCCGGCGGCAACCTCGCGATCGCGACCGCGATCGCTGCGCGCGACCAGAAGCTGGCGCCGCCGCTGCACGTCGTCTCGGTCTATCCGATCGCGCAGGCAAGTGACCTCGCGACGCCGTCGTACCTCGACAGCGCGACGGCGAAGCCGCTGAACAAGGCGATGATGGCCTGGTTCATCGACAAGGTCGTCGCGAAGCCCGACGACAAGAAAGACCCGCGGATCGACCTCGTCCATGCGGACCTGAAAGGCCTGCCGCCGGTCACGCTGATCAATGCGCGCATCGATCCGCTGCGCAGCGATGGCGACATGCTCGCCGCTTCGTTGCAGGAGGCCGGCGTCAAGGTCGAGCACAAGGTCTACGACGGCGTCACGCACGAATTCTTCGGGATGGCCGCGGTCGTCGCGAAGGCCAAGCAGGCCCAGGCGCTCGCCGGCCAGCAATTGAAGAAGTCCTTCGGCGTCGCCGCGCCGATTTGATCGCCAGCCGGCGCCAGACCGACCCCGTCCACACATCCATACACCCACAGGAGTCAACGTGAAGAATCGTTCCACGCTCAAGCTACCCCAATCGTTCGTCAAGCTCGGCATCGCACTCGCCGTCGGCGCGCTCGCGCAATCGGCCTGGGCTTCGAGCCACCGCGAGGCGCCGTTCATCGCGATGAACCCGACCGTCGACGCGACCGATCTGTACATGTTCCGCAGCTACGAGACGGACCGCGCCGGCTACGTGACGATCCTCGCGAACTACATCCCGTTCCAGGACCCGCAGGGCGGCCCGAATTTCTACATGTTCAATCCGAACGCGCTGTACGAGATCCACATCGACAACAACGGCGACGGCAAGGAAGACCTGACGTTCCAGTTCCAGTTCAAGAACACCTCGAAGGCGACCGCTCTCACGGTCGGCGGCAAGCAGGTCAAGATCCCGCTGATCGACAGCGGCGTCATCAGCGGCGTCAACCCGCCGGCTCTCAACGTCAGCGAGACCTACACGATCAATCTGGTACGCGGAGACCGCCGGACCGGCGCGCGCTCGAGCGTCACCCGCTCTTCCAACGGGTCCGCGACCTTCGACAAGCCGGTCGACAACATCGGCGACAAGACGTTCGGCAGCGCCACCGGATATGCCACCTACGCCAATCAGCATATCTACGATGTCGCGATCCCAGGCTGCAGCGCGGGCCGCGTCTTCGTCGGCCAGCGCAAGGAACCGTTCTACATCGCGGTCGGCAAGATCTTCGACC
>JBDTXV010000186.1:0-5280 GCA_040006015.1 Caldimonas sp. | reverse complement strand
GCTGCGTCTGCTCGATGTGCGCCTGGACGTGAGCGGCGTGCTGCCGCCAAAGCCGGTGCTGCTGGTTGCGAACCACGTCTCGTGGCTCGACATCGTCGTGATCCACTCGATCGAGGCCGTGCGTTTCGTGTCCAAGGCCGACGTGCAGCGCTGGCCCGTTGTTGGCAACTTGGTTGCAGAGGCGGGCACGCTGTTCATCGAGCGAAACAACTTGCGCGACACGCTGCGCGTGATGCACGATGTTGCGCAAATGCTGCGCGAAGGCGCCAGCGTGGCGCTGTTCCCCGAGGGAACTACCGGCGGCGGGCGGACGTTGCTTCCGTTTCACGCCGGTTTGATGCAGGCCGCGGTCGCGGCCAGGGTCCCGGCGCAACCGGTCGCCCTGCGTTTCAGCGACCGGCACGCAAGCTTCAGCGCGGCGGCGGCCTACATGGGTGCGACGAGCCTAGTGGCGTCGCTTTGGCGTATCGCCTGTGCAGATGGTCTCGTCGCGCATGTCACGCTGCTGCCGCCGCTCGAAGCGGCGCGGCAGGACCGGCGCGCGCTGGCCGCTGCGGCGCGCGCGAGCATCCAGGCCGACCTCGACGCGAGTGCACTGGAGGGCGAAGACGTCGAAGCTGCCGCGGGCGTCCTCGCGCTCGCCTGAGTCACTTTGAGATTTGCCGCGTCAGCCGTCTCGGGTCCGGTCGATATCGATGTCGGCCTTGACCGAACCGCCTTTTTCGAAGATCAGCGTCAGGGGGTAGCTCAGGCCGAGCTCGAGCGGGTGTTTGAGTCCGACGAGCCGGATGAACCTGCCGTCTTCATAGAGTACCGATTCGCGACCTTCGGGAATCAAGAAGTCGACGATCGGTCCCGCCCCGGGCCCTCCCATTTCCGCACCGGAGGCGACGGGCGTGTCCACGCCGATCAGCCGGCCGGTCGCCAGCACCTGATCGAAAACCATGTAGAGCGCCGCGGTGGTGTCGCCTTCGGCCGTCGCCCGCGCGCGCGGCAGATAGATGCGCAGATGGGTCGACCAGAACTCGCAGGCACGCACGCGTGGCGCCGCCAGCCAGACGCTGATGGCGACGCCGCCGCGTAGCAGTGCGCGACGACCGATCGGACGATTCATCCGGGGACGCTCCGGGCCGTTCAGGGCGCCGGTACGGCCACTCGATTGGCCGGCACGATCTGCGCCTGATACGAGAAGACTTCGCGGGCGCGCGGATCGACCGTGACCTTCAGCCAGTTCACGTCGTTGGTGCCGTTGGCCTGGTTGTCGCCGAAGGTCTCGACGCGGGTGAAGTTCTCGATCCGGCGGCCGAGCGCGTCGAGCAGCGGCTTGTCGATGCGGTGGTAATGGGAGTCGCCGTGCACGTAGGCGACGGGCTTGCGGAAGGCAATCACTTCTTCGCGGAGTGCGAGCAGGTATTCCTGAAAGCCGTCCGGTTGGGCGTCGGTCTCGGCAAGCGTTTTCGGATCTTGCAATGGCGCCCGCGTTCCGTCGCTCGCGTCCCATCCCGGGTTGGCCTGCGCAACGATCATCAGCGCGGCGGACTGGCGCGCGGCCGCGAAGCGGAACGTCTCCCGCAGCCACGCGATGTTCGCGCGGTTGCGCGCGGCCCATTCCGCGGGATCGGGTGCCGTGTCGCACAGGTTGTTGCACGAACCCTGGACGTTCAGGGTGACGTACGTGACGCCTCCGAACGTCCAGCGGCGGTTCTCGACGCAGGGTACTGCGCCGTTGACGCCGAGACAGAGTGCCGCGGTCTGGACTTCCTGACGCAGCCTTCGATGGCCGAGCGAAAACGGCGTGCCAAAGAACACCTGGCGTTCGTGGTCGAGGCGTTCACGCGACGAGAAACTGCCGTTCGACGGCCGATCGCAATCGGTCCAGTCGTTGTCGCCGGGAGTCAGCATCGCCGGCGCTTTCAGCGCATTGAAGAAGCCGAGGGCCTGCACATAAAGCGCATCGCTGCAGGTCGTCGGCGTCACCGATCCCGGTGTGCCGTTGCCGGCCTTCAGATCGCCGTCGTGGACGGTGAAGGCAAGTTCCTGCCTGTTCATGTCGGCGATCAGGTTCGGCACTCCGACCAGCGCCTGGACGTCGGAGTACGGCAAATCGCCCCAGAGTCCGATCGCGTATCGCTCGTATTCGCCCTGGCGGTCGTCGTCATCTCGGTCGGCCCGTGCCGCAATCGTGACGGACGACATCAACAGGGCGACGACAGTCGACGCGAACATGATTCTTCTGGGCTTCATCGATGCTTCCTTGGGGTTGATGGGTCTGCCGATTCACGTCGGCAGCCGATCAGCTTAGGAAGTTCAGTTGACAGCGATGTGACAGTCCAAGATTCGCCTGCACGTCCGGGATCGTCCGGCCGCGTCGATAAGAAGACCCCTCGAGAGAGTGCAGCGATAGCCCGGTGCTACCGGGCTATCGCTGCATCGAAGAACGCGGGCATCGTGTCGACGAAGTCGTCGACGACCTCGAGCGTCGCTTGCATGCCTTCTCGCCGACGCAGACTCGCGATGCAGTCGGCCTCCGCGCGGCCCGGGCCCCGGGCGCCGGCGATCGGCAACGCAGTCCCGCCGGTGCACCCGATACCGCGTCCTGCGGTTCGGCATGGCACCTGTTCGACCTGCTTCACGAAGCGAGCTCGGCGAGTTCCGGCCGCAGCCGCGAACAGACCTCTCTGCCGGCTTCGGTCAGGCACAGCCTGCCGTCGCTCGATTCGAGCCAGCGAAGCGCGAGGTAGTCCGCGACGTAGCCTTCGGGAATGAGGTCGGCGCGGCCTTGTCGCAGCAACTCGACCACGTCGAGAAGGTCCATCAGCAGTTGCTCGCGCCGAAGCAGCAGCGGTGATGCCGAGTCGCAGAACGGGCGACGATCGATGCGAAGCAAAGAAACCGATGGAGTAGAGGAAATCTGCATTTGCACCTCCTTCACTGTTCGCCGCGCGATGCGGGCACGTTCGATGCACGCGAGATGTTCGGGCGGATGCGTGACAGGCGAATGACGGAAGTTGCAGCGACAACCGGATTGAGATGAGTGCACGCGATCGTCCCGGTCGCGCGGCGCCGCGCAGAAGGTCGAGCGGCTGTAGAGAGAAATGAGGTTCGCCGTTGCCTCGACCAGGCGTCGGCATTCATCCAGTGACCAGCTCACCGCGATCCACTCTCGCCGCAAAGCATCCGTAGCGCGCAAAGTGCACGTGGATGTGGAGCGAGCGCGGGTCTGCGAACGGCCGCGCGACGGCCGCGCGCATCTCGCGTCCATCGACCAGTTCGGCGTTGACGATCATCGCTTCCGAATCGAACGCACGCAGCGACAGCGGCCGGGGCTGGAGCGCTGCGGGCACGACATTCGCGTCTTCAGAGCGGGCCTCGGCCCCTCCGCGAACGAAAAGCGCGCATGGCTCGATCGGTAAGGACTCGCGGCCGGCTGGTGGGTGTAGTTCACCAGCAAGACCGATTCTCCAGGCAACACGTCACGCACTTCGATTCGGTCCGGGTAGAGAGCCGCTTGATCGGCGGTATATCGCCGAACGCCCGGCGATCGGACTGGCTGCCATGCGCGGTGGCGTTGACGCGGTCGAGGTAGTCCTGTCGCCGAGTTGCGGGCTTGCGTCATGGCATCCGATCGATGCGGCAGCACATCCGAGCGCGAGCGGCGTCAGGCCGGCGTGAGGGCGCCGCTCGGCAGCGTCGAGCGCACGATGCGCTTCAGCTCCGGAATGCACGAGCCGCAGTTCGTGCCGCACTGCAATGCGCGCTGCAGCGACGCCAGCCGCGCATCGGCCGGGCCGTCGCTCTGCGCCAGCTGCGCGGCGATCGCGAGATCGGTGACGTTGAAGCACGAGCAGACGACGTGGCCGCGCGCGGGAATTGCGACCGGCGCGCGCGCACCGGGTGCGAGCAGCAGCCGGCCGTAGGCCTGCGCCGGCAGCGCGTCGCGCAGCAGCGTGCCGATCCAGGCCTCGGCACGGGTGTCGCCGGCGAGCACGAAGCCGTCGAGCGTCGCGTCGGCGCCGGAGCGCACGAGCCGGGCCGCGCGGCGCTGGCCGTGCTTGCGGTCGGCATAGCGCAGCACGTCGGCGCCGTGCAGGCCGAGCAGCGTCTCGATCCGGTCGAGCAGCGCATCGGGCGGAGGCTGGTGCGCGGCGGCACGAAACAGCAGGCCGCTGCGTTCTCGCTCGTGCTCCTGCAGCGGCACGTTGTTCGAGAACGGCACGCAGCTCGCGAAAGGGAACTCGCGCATCAGCGGCCTCAGCGCCTGCTGCGCCGCGAGCGCCGCATCGGCCGGCAGCCACGCCATCGCGAGCAGCGACCACGGCAATTCGGCCTTCAGGATCTTCACGGCCGCGTGCTTCAGCTCCGGCTGCTTCGATGCCGGGCAATACGCCGAGCTGGTCAACGCGTTGACGCCGGCGAGCGGCAGTCCGGTCGCCGAGACGCCGCCGAGGAACTCGTCGCCCCAGTGCATCGCGATGAAGGCCTGGCTCATGCCGACTTCGGCGCTCGCCTGCGCGGCGACGACGATCGAGCCGCGCCGCGACGTCACGTGGACCAGATCGCCGTCGTTCAGCTGGCGCCGCGCCATGTCCTGCGGATGCATCTGCACGGCCGGCTCGGCGACGTGGCCGAACAGGCGGCCGAGCGTGCCGGTGCGGCTCATGCCATGCCACTGGTCGCGCAGGCGCCCGGTGTTCAGCGAGAACGGATAGCGCGCATCGCGCGCTTCGGCCACCGGCTTGTACGGCGTCGCGACGAAACGGGCGCGGCCGTCGGCGGTCGGGAACACGCCGTCTTCGTAGAGCCGCGCGCGGCCGCGGCTCGCGCCTTCGGGGAGCGGCCATTGCTGCGGACCCTGCGCATCGAGCATCGCCCAGCTCAGCCCGGTGATGTCGAGATCGCGGCCGCGCGTCGATTCGCGATGCTCGTTCCAGATCGCTTCGGCGCCGGCCTCGGCGTCGGCGGTCGAATACGGGAACAGCGTCTGCGCGGCGCGCGCGGGCAGGCGTCTTTCGAGGCGCCGCGCGAACTCGACCGCGGCCGACCAGTCGTGACGCGCTTCGCCGGGCGCCGGCACGGCCGGCCGCACGCGCGAGATGCGGCGCTCGCTGTTGGTCACGGTGCCGGTCTTCTCGCCCCAGGTGGTGGCGGGCAGCAGCAGGTCGGCGTAGGCGCAGGTGGCGGTGGTGGAAAAGGCTTCCTGCACCACCACGAATTCGGCGCGCTCCAGCGCACGGCGCACGGTGGCCTGGTCGGGCATGGACTGGGCCGGATTGGTGCAGG
>JBDTXV010000185.1:0-5284 GCA_040006015.1 Caldimonas sp. | reverse complement strand
CAGGAGCTCGGCTTCGGCGGCAACGCCAACGACTATTACGACGCCGGCAACAGCTATCTGCATCGCGTACTCGAAACGCGCCGCGGCATACCGGTCACGCTGGCGCTGCTCTACATCGAGCTCGCGACGCAGATCGGCCTGACCGCGCAGGGCGTGTCCTTCCCCGGCAACTTCCTCGCGAAGCTGCGCATGCCGCAGGGCGAAGTCGTCGTCGATCCGTTCACCGGTCAGTCGCTGTCGCGCGAGGCGCTCGAGGAGATGCTGTTGCCGTACAAGCGCGGCGCGGCCGGCCAGCGCCACGACGCACCGCTCGCGCTTTTGCTGCAGGCGGCGCCGCCGCGCGACGTGCTCGCCCGGATGCTGCGCAACCTGAAGGAAATCCATCGCGCCGCGTCGGACTGGCCGCGCCTGCTCGCGGTCAGCCAGCGCCTCGTGATCCTGCTGCCTGAAGCCTGGTCCGAGCGGCGCGATCGCGGCGACGCCTACGCCGAGATGGGCTGCGCTGCCGCGGCCGAGGCCGATCTTGCCGTCTACTTCGAGCACGCGGTCGGCGCGTCCGATCGCGACAGCGTCGCGGCCCGGCTGGCGCTGCTGCGGCGCGGCCGCACGCCGCGGCTGCACTGATCGCCTTGCACGCCGCGCCACGCGAATCGGCGCCGGGCGAGGACCGCCTGCCCGCGCGTCGCCAGAGCCGCCCCGGCCGGCGCGGTCGGGACGCGGTCCGATGAAGCAGATTCCGCTTGCGATCGCGCCGCAGCCGGCGCGAAGTTTCGAGAACTTCGTTGCCGGCGCGAACACCGCGGTCCTCGATCATCTCGCGCACCTGCAACCGGGCTCGCCGCCGGTCTATCTGTGGGGCCCGGCCGGCAGCGGCAAGACGCACGTGCTGCAGGCGACTGCGCTCCATCTGCAAGGGCAGGGCGGCCGGGTCGGCTGGTTCGGTGCCGCCGATGCGATGTACTGGGACGACGCCGGCGGCTGGGCGCTTGTCGTCTTCGACGACTGCGATCGATGGGACGCCGACCGGCAGCAGGCCGCGTTCGCGCTCTTCGTCGAAGCGACCGGCGACGGCGTGCCGATCGTCGCCGCGGGTCGCGTTCCGCCGGTCGACCTGCCGCTCCGCGACGACCTGCGCAGCCGTTTCGGCTGGGGGCATGTGTTCGCGCTGCAGCCGCTCGCCGAGCCGGAGGTCCGCGCCGCGTTGCGGCGCGAGGCCGATCGGCGCGGCGTGTTTCTTTCCGACGAGGTGATGGACTACCTGCTGACGCGCTTCGCCCGCGACCTGAAGCATCTGATGGCGCAGCTCGACCGGCTCGATGCGTTTGCGCTCGCGAACAAGCGGGCGATCACGGTGCCGCTGCTGAAGCAGATGCTCGTCGACGAGGGCGGCGGGTGAGCGGGCACCGGACCATTGCCGGGTCGCGCGAGGCATCGCGCAACCTGTGCCTGTTCGACCTCGACGACACGCTGTTGCCGATCGATTCGGACCATGCCTGGGGCGAATTCGTGGTTCGACTCGGCTGGGTCGACGAAGCCGAATTCCGGCGCGAGAACGATGCGCATTACGCCGCCTACAAGGCCGGCCGGCTCGACATCCACGCCTACATCGACTTCGCGACCGCGCCGCTGCGCGGTCGCGATGCCGACGCGATCAGCGCTGCGCACGCCCGCTTCATGCGCGAGGTGATCGCGCCGGCGCTGCGGCCGTCGGCGCTTGCGCTGGTCCGTGAGCATCAGTCCCGCGGCGACTGGATCGCGCTCGTCACCGCGACCAACGACTTGGTCACCGGGCCGATCGCGCGCGCGTTCGGAATCGCCGATCTGATCGCGGTCCGGCTCGAGCGCGAGGCAGGCGGTACCATCACGGGCAGAATCGTCGGCACGCCGAGCTATCGCCAGGGCAAGGTCGCGCGGGTCGAAGAGTGGCTTGCCGAAGGCGGCTGCAGCTGGAGCGATTTCGAGCGCATCAGCGTCTATTCCGATTCGGTGAACGACCTGCCGCTGCTCGAGCGCGGCACCGACCCCGTTGCGACGAATCCCTCCCCTGCGCTCGAGGCCATCGCGCGCGAGCGCGGCTGGCGCATCCTGAAGTTGTTCGAATGATCAAGAAATTCATCGAGAAGCTGCTCGGCAAACCCGAAAAGACGGTCGCTTCCGGCGTGCCGCGCGGCAAAAGAGTCGAGGTGCCGAAGAGCGAGCACGGCATCGATCCGGCGCTCGTCGACGAGCGCGCCGCGAAGGTCGTCGGCACGCTCGCGGCTGCCGGCTACGAGGCCTACATCGTCGGCGGCGCGGTGCGCGATCTGCTGCTCGGCCTGCGGCCGAAGGACTTCGATGTCGCGACCAATGCGACGCCGGAAGAAGTCAAGGCGCTGTTCCGGCGCGCGTTCATCATCGGCCGGCGCTTCCGCATCGTCCACGTCGTGTTCGGGCGCGGCCGCCAGGATCGCGGTTTGAGCGAAGTGATCGAGGTCTCGACGTTCCGCGCGTTCCTCGATGCGTCCGCGGCCGAGCAGGTCGAAGGCAACGACAAGACCTCGCGCTCGGCGATGGCCGGCAAAAGCCACGTCGTCGATGCGAGCGGCCGGGTGCTGCGCGACAACGTCTGGGGTCCGCAGAGCGAGGACGCGGCGCGGCGCGATTTCACGATCAACGCGATGTACTACGACCCGGTGCGCGAGATCGTCGTCGACTACCACGGCGGCATCAAGGACGTGAAGAAGAAGCTGCTGCGCATGATCGGCGACCCGGCCACGCGCTACCGCGAAGACCCGGTGCGCATCATCCGCGTCGTGCGCTTCGCGGCCAAGCTCGGCTTCGAGATCGAGCCGAAGACGCGCGCGCCGATCAAGGAGATGGCGGCGCTGCTCGACAACGTGCCGCCGTCGCGCACCTTCGACGAGATGATCAAGCTGCTGCAGACCGGCCACTCGCTCGCGAGCATCGTCGAGCTGAAGAAGCAGGGGCTGCACCGCGGCGTCTTCCCGGTGCTCGACGTCGCGCTCGACGAGGCCCAGCGCCATGACGGACGCGAGAAGTTCGTGCGGCTGGCGTTCGCCGACACCGATGCACGCGTCGCCGAAGGCAAATCGGTCGTGCCGAGCTTCATGCTCGCCTGCATGCTGTGGCACGACGTGCAGAGCCGCTGGCAGCAACTGAAGGCGCGCGGCGAAGCCGCTATTCCCGCGCTGCAGGAGGCGACCGAATCGGTGTTCGATGCACGCATCGGCGATATCTCCGGCCGCGGCCGCCTCGCCGCCGACATGCGCGAGGTCTGGATGATGCAGCCGCGTCTGGAGCGGCGTGTCGGCAATGCCGCGCTGACCTTGGTCGAGCAGCCGCGCTTTCGCGCCGGCCTCGATTTCCTGCGCCTGCGCGGCGAATCCGGCGAGGCCGATCCCGAGCTGGCGACGTGGTGGGAAGAGTTTCTGGTCGCCGATGCCGAGCAGCGGCGCGAGATGCTGGTCGGTGTGCGCGGGCGCGAAGCGCCGAGGCGCGTCGCCGCAGTCGGGCCGGGCGCCGATATCGACAGTGCCGCGCGCGAGGCCGGATTCGACGGCGCTCCGGCACGCAAGCGCCGGCGCCGCCGGCGCAAGCCCGCTGGGGAAGCGGGCGAGCCCGCCGCAGAGCGGGAAGTGTCGCAGCCGGAATAGCCGGAGCGGCGATCCAAGACCGGACCGGGGGCCGCGCTTCCGTCCGTGCCGTTCGCGCCATTCGCGAGACCGTTCGTTTCTCCGGCCCACCCCTTTGTTGTCCTCCGAACCCGTGCCTCCCGGCGACGACGCCGTCGCGTCCGTCGCCGCCTATGTCGGCGTCGGTGCCAATCTCGGCGACCGCGAGGCCACGATCGCGGCCGCGCTGCAGGCGCTCGCGCGACTCGAGTCGACGCGGCTCGTGCGCGCGTCGGGGTTCTTTCGCAGCGATTCGATCGGTTCGGACGGACCGGACTACCTGAACGCGGTCGTCCTGCTCGAGACGGCGCTCGCGCCGCAACGTCTGCTCGGCGCGTTGCACGAGATCGAGCGTGCTCATGGGCGCGAGCGTTCGTACCAGAACGCCCCGCGTACGCTCGACCTCGATCTGCTGCTTTACGGCGAGCTGCAATGCTCGACGGCCGAGCTCACGCTGCCGCATCCGCGCCTGCACGAACGCGCGTTCGTGCTGCTGCCGCTCGCCGAGATCGCGCCGGCGCTCGTCGTGCCCGGACGCGGCGCGGTCGCCGACCTGTTGCCTGCAGTGGCCGATCAGCGCATCGATAGACTCTGACGCGATGAACCCGGATCTGAGCCGCTTCCGTCACATCGCGATCGAAGGGCCGATCGGCGTCGGCAAGAGCTCGCTCGCGATCCGGCTCGCGCGCCATCTCGGCGCCGAAGTGGTGCTCGAAGAGCCGGCCGCGAATCCGTTTCTCGAGCACTTCTACGCCGACATGCCGGGCTATGCGTTCCAGACCCAGATGTTCTTTCTGTTCCAGCGCCTGCGCCAGATGCAGGCGCTGGTGCAGAGCAGCGTCTTCGCGAGCGCGGTCGTCAGCGATTTCCTGTTCGCGAAGGACGCGATCTTCGCGCGCCTGAACCTGAGCGACGACGAGTACCGGCTCTATTGCCAGATCCACGCCCGCGTCGCGGCGCTGGTGCCCGAGCCCGACCTCGTGATCTGGCTGCAGGCGCCGACCTCGACCTTGACGCAGCGCATCAGGCGGCGCGCGATTGCGATGGAGCAGGGCATCGCGGCGTCGTATCTCGATCGGCTCGCCGCGGCCTACGCCGAGCACTTTCAAACCTACGACGGCGCGCCGGTGCTCGGCGTCGCGACCGAGCGATTCAATCCGGCCGAGCGCGATGCCGATTTCGCGCTGCTGCTCGAGCGTCTGCACGCGTTCGGCGGAACGCGCGAGTTCTTCGACGCCGCCGACGCGCGGCCGCTCTCCTGACAAGCGCGGCTCCTGCGGCGGGACGTAAACTCGCGCAAGGCCGCGTCGGTTTCGAAGACGCGGAGCCGGCGGCGCCGTCTCGCGCGCCAGCGGCCGCGATTCCCGGGGAGAACTTCATGCTGTTCGGCAAACTGCTGCCGCGCGAAGGCAACTTTTTCGAGCTCTTCAACCAGCACGCCGGCTTCATTGCCGAGGGCGCGCGCGCGTTCATCCTGCTGATCCGCAATTACGCCGACCCGCAGCTGCGCGAACGCCATGCGAACGAGGTCGGCAACTTCGAGCGTCAGGCCGACCGCATCACCGCCGAGGTCAACCGGCTGCTGCACAAGACCTTCATCACGCCGATCGACC
>JBDTXV010000184.1:0-5309 GCA_040006015.1 Caldimonas sp. | reverse complement strand
GCCGACCGCGATATTCCGTTTTGCGGCCCCCTGCAACGCCATCCCGTGCCGTCTGCCGAGCCCCGATCTACGCAAGCCTGCGCCGCCGTGACCGTAAGCGGTCGCAAAGTGGCCGGCCTTCGACGACCGCCGCCGACGCGCTGCAACGGCTCTCCCGGCGCTTCCAGCTGGTCACGATGACGAATGCGCAGACTTGGGCGCTGGCGCACTCCTCGGCGTCCTTGTGAGTTGCACGATCGAAAAAGCGCGCTTCACGATCTGCTACCCTGCTTCGAACCTTCCATTGACGATCGAGGTGAGCTGGCGATGAACGCGGCGGCAAACAATCCGAGCATCACTCCCGATACACGCTCTGTCGTCGAAGAGCTGAACCGTTTCGCCGCGCGCCCCGATGTTCTTGCCGCGCTGCGGCGTGCACGTGCGGAGGCGGAGCAGCGGTTGCGACAGGACCCCGATCTCTCCACCGCCTTCATCGCGCTGGATCCTTCGTCGCTCGGGTGGACGGCACCGGACGCGGTCGGCAGCATCAGGGTCAGCGTGACTCGGGACGGCGCAGGCGGTGGCATCGAGCGGCACCTGAACAGCACGCAGTATCTGCTCGTCCTCGACGGCCCGGTGGAAACGCATGTGCAGACAGCGGACGGCTGGCGTGTGGATCGATACGGGCAGGGCGATTCGGCTGGGCTCCAGGATCGGTGGCACGTCGTGCCGACGGGTCTCTGGCACAAAACCGTGGCGCCCGATGCGAGCTACTGGGGCATCGTCGCATTCCATTCCGCGCGCGAGGTGAGCGACGAGTATCGATAGCGGGACCGGTCAGCCCGGCTTTCCGAGCATCTCGCGCGCCTCGATCAATTCGGCGCTGTCCGAGGATTCGGCAAACCCTGCGCAAACGGCGGCCAGGTCGGCTCGCGCTTCGGCCTGTCCGCCGTGATGCCGCGCAAGCCGGGCCATGCTGACGCAGGCGCGCAATTCGAGAGACCTGGCGTTTTGCGTCCTGGCGATCGCGCACGCGCGTTCGAAGCATGTGTGCGCCTCGGCAACGTTCGTCCGATCGAGCGCGAGCAGCAATTCGCCCCTGACGCGAAACAGCTCCGCCTCCCACCAATACGACCCCATCTCGCGCGCGAGGCGCAGCGCCGTGGTGATCGATTCCGCCGCTTGTGCAGTCTTGCCGGCCTGCTCCAGCGCCTGTACCTGCAGCAGCAGGAAGAGCGGCTGCCAGACCTTGGCGCCGGTCGCCTCGTACGCGGTCAGACCCTGCTCGATGTGCGCGAGTCCGCTTTCGGTTCTGCCGAGCTGGGCCTCGGCCCAGCCCTGCACGATCAGCGCGTGCGCGAGCCAGGCCGGAAATCCCTGCTCGGTCGCGAATTCCTTCGCTGACTCGGCCTCGACCAGCGCGAGCGACGCTTCGCCACGAAACTGATGCACCCATGCCGATGACAGCATCGCGTACGCGAGACTGAAGGGATGCCGCGGCGTCGCCGCATGCGCGGCGCGCAACGCCTGCGCGGCGCCGGCGAGAGCCTGATCCTGATATCCCAGCAGCCACAACGCCAGCGCCCCGAAGCCGAGACAGGAGACCTTCAGATCCCGGCCAAGGATGTCGCGCAGTGCGCCATCGTGGTCCTCGTCGTAGTGCCGCACCACGAGCTCCATGTGCGACCGGCAATCGATCAGGTCGCCCACGCGCAGCAGCGTGAGCCCGAGAATTTCGTGACCGCTCACGACGAGTTTGGGTTCCTGCCTGCGCTCTGCCAGATGCAGCAGCTCCTCGCCGATCTCGCGCGCCGAGCGCAGCTCGCCGCGATTGATGTACAGCAGGCCCAGCCCGGCCAGCACGCGCACGAGATCGGCACTGTCCGTCGTGTCGCGGCACAGCTCGCGGGCCCGCTCGTAGGCCTGCGCAGCCTCCGCGACGGCGAAGCCGCGCGTCGCCATCAGCGCGGAGCCGAGCATCGCCTGCAGCTGCAGCTCGCGCGCGTCGCGCGCCGCCTCGTCGGCGAGGTCGCGCAGCAGGGTCAGCGCGGACGTTACATGATCGATCGCAGCGACGTACGCCGATCGCCGCATCGCCTGCGTGGCCGCCCGCTGCAGGAAATCGACCGCCTTCGGCAGGTCGTCGCTGCGGGCGTAGTGGTGCGCCAGCTCGCTGCAGTAGTCGTCCAGGCGATCGCTGAAGAGCACCTCCATCGCTTGCGCGGCGCGCGAGTGCAGGCTGCGCCTCGAGTCGGCCACCAACTGGCCGTAGGCGACCTCCCGCGTCAACGCGTGCTTGAACACGTACTCCACGTCGGGAAAGGCAGGCCGCTCGAGGATGAATTCGGTGGCCTGAAGGCGATCGAGCATCTCCTGCAGTTGCGCCGCGGCAAACGGCGCGAAGCGCTCGATGAGGCGCAGCGGGGACGCCATGCCGAGCACCGCGAGCATCTGCAGAAAGGCCTTGTCCTCGGGCTGCAGTCGATCGATGCGCGCCGCCAGCACGCCTTGCACGGTTGCCGGCATCTCGATCGACGACAGGGTTCGCACGAGCCCGATCCCCTCTGCACCGCGCGCCAGGATGCCATGGTCGAACAGCGTGCGGACGTACTCTTCCATGAAGAACGGATTGCCCTGCGTCCTGTCGATGACGAGCTGCTTCAGCGGACCGAGGGCGGCGTCGGCGCCGAGCAGGGCGACGAGCAGGGATTCGGCATCGTCGCGGCCCAACGCATTCAAGCGCAACTGGGTGTGCGACGTCGCGTTGTCCCACGAAGGCTGGTACTCGGGGCGGTAGTTGACGAGCAGCATGATGCGCGCGCCCTCCACCGCGCGGCCGAACAAGGTCAGGAAGCCCTGGCTTTCGCTGTCGATCCAATGCAGGTCTTCCATGACCATCAGGACCGGCCGGTCCCGGGCTTCGCGCAGCACCAGCCGCCCGATCGCGTCGAAGGTCCGGCGGCGTCGGATGTGCGGATCCATGTGGTCGATCGACGCTGCGGGATCCGCGACGCCGAGCAGGGCCAGCAGGAATGGGATCGCATCCTCGAGGCTGCGGTCGAGCGCCAACACCCTCCCGGTCACCTTCTCGAGCTTGCGCCGGTCGTCGTCATCGGCGGCAATCTGCAGATGGCTCTTCAGCATGTCGATCAACGGCAGATACGGGAAGGCCTTGCCGTAAGACTCCGACCGGCATTCCAGGACGAGGCATTCGCTCCTCGCCAGCAGCTTGAATTCGTGGCACAGGCGTGATTTGCCCGCACCGGCTTCAGCGATGATGCCGACGATCTGAGCCTGTCCGGCATCGGCAAGCGCGAGCATCGCTTGCATGCGTTCGAGCTCGCTCCTGCGGCCGACGAACCGCGACAGCCCATGGCTCGCGGACACTTCCAGCCGGGTGTGCAGCAGGCCGACGCCGGTGACCTCGTAGAGCTTGACGTTGGCGACGACGCCCTTCATCGGCACGCTGGCCATCGCGCGGAACTCGAAATAGCCCTCGGTCAGCTGGTGGGTGGACTCGCTGACGACGACCGATCCGGGCGCCGCGATGCTTTCGATGCGGGCGGCCAGACCGACCGAATGCCCGATCGGCGCGTAGTCCGCGCGCCCTTCGTCGGTCGGGATCGAGCGCACGACGACTTCGCCGGTGTTGATGCCGACCCGGATCTGGATTGCGGGCAGCCCTTGTTCGTGCAGCAGCCGCTCACCGTACGCCTTCATCTGCTCCTGCATCGTGAGCGCCGCATAGAGCGCCCGGCAGGCATGGTCCTCGCGGGCGATCGGCGCACCGAACAGGGCCACGATGCCGTCGCCCAACGCCTGGGCGACATAGCCTTCGTAACGGTAGACGGCGTTCATCATCAAGCGCAGCGCCGGATCGATCACCTGCCGGGCGACATCGGGATCCATGCCGTCGAGCAGCGCCATCGAGCCCTTGATGTCGGCGAACAGCGTCGTGATGAACTTGCGCTCGCCGACGTGCTGCGCCAGGTGCGCGGCGTGGCCGAGGCGGAACCGCTCGGCCAGATGGGGCGGCACGTAGAGGCCCGCGGCGGCAGACTCCGGCGCCGGGCGCGCGCCGTCGGATCGCGCCGGTCCGAGCGTCGCCGAGGTCGCCGCCGCGGGCGCAGGACCGAGCCGGGCGCCGCATTTTCGGCAGAAGTTGCTGGCCGCCGTGTTCGCAGCCCGACAAGCGCTGCACACCCGCTCGAGTTTCTGACCGCAGTGCTGGCAGAAGCTCGCGTCGGACAGGTTCTCGCCTCGGCAACTGGGGCATTCCACGCGCAACCTTTCCAGGATTCACACAGGAATCGGGCCTTGCCCGTTCGTCGGCGGCATGCCGTCGTCGCGCTGCCCCGCGTTGTCAGCCTACCTCGTAAGGCGGCAATCCGAAACAGCCTTGCAGCACGGTTTCGGTGGACCGAAGCGCGCCGTCCACCCAGGCTTGCTCGTCCGAATAGGCTTCGCCGCAGATGTACAGCTTGCCGGCGATCGGGTTCTGCAGGCGTTGCGCGATCGACTTGTCGTCCGCGCCGACGACCCATGAATGATCGCCGTCGCCGAATTGCGGCGAACCCCAGCGCACGTATGTCGAGAGCAACGGTTCGGGCAGCGCCGGGTCGCCGAAGACTTCGCCGAGTTGCCGCATCGCCTGCTCGACCACGAACGTGCTCGCGGCGGTCGAGTGCGGCGGTTGCGCCAGCCCGTCGGTGGGCGCGAACGGCTTGCCCATGCTCTGCAATTCCTCCCAATAAGTGGTCCGGTCGAAATCGCAATAAATCGTCATCGAGGCCGGCCCCTTCTCGTCATTCGGTGCAATCGGCCAATAGCAATAGAACTGCGCCATCGGCAGGTCGGTGAACGACCCGCCCGCGGCTATCGTGTGGTCGTTGAACCACCAGCGCTTCGCGAAGTACAGATTGATCTTCGTCAGCGGCATCGTGGTGACGCTTCGAATGTCTGCCATCAGGCGAGCGTTGTCGCGCAACGGCGGACACTGCGGCGACAGCAGCTCGAGCGGACGGCTCGGCAGCGCGAGGACGAGTTGCGGACAGGTGAAGGTCGTCGTATGGCCGATGCCGATGTGCGCCCGCACCTCGAGCAAAGCCCTGTCGCGCGCGTCGAAGTCGAACCCATCGACGTGATGCCCGAGGAGGATCCTTCCCCCCATGTCCGCGATCTGGCGCGCGAGGGTGTCAGACAGCGTCTCGTAGCCTGGCCGCAAGGTCAGATAGCTGGGCAATTTGTCGAAATCGCCCATGGTCTGGAAGCCGACCCCGGCATTGACCTTCTGGTCATAGAACGCGAGGAATCCCATCGAGTCCTCGATC
>JBDTXV010000183.1:0-5326 GCA_040006015.1 Caldimonas sp. | reverse complement strand
GCCGATCGTCATCAGCAGGATCGCGAGGCTCGGCACGCCGAGCGCCGCGAGAAGTCGGCCGCGCCAGTCGGGATCGAACGACTCGACCGGCGCGCCCGCGGTCGCGAGCACGACGCGCGTGCCGGCGCCGGTCGCGACGACGCGCCCGTCGAGCTTGCGCAGCAGATCGGGCACGTCGGCGGCGATCACGTCGACGACCTTCTGTGCCAGCGCCTCGCTCGACGGCAGGCTGACCGATTCGCGCACCGCGCGCTCGGCCCATTCGGCATTGCGCCCGCGCTGCAGCGCGAGCGCGCGGATGTAGGCCGCGGCGTCGCTGATCCGCTTCGCCTCGAGCGTGCCGTGCGGCTGCGGCGCGGCGCCGCTCGGCGCCGACGCGGCCGGCTCGGCGCCGCCGAGCGGCAGCACGCCGAGCGCGACCGGCGTTGCCGCGCCGAGTGTCGTCGCCGGCGCCATCGCGGCGATATGGCTCGCGTAGAGGATGTAGGTGCCGGCGCTCGCGGCGCGCGCGCCCTGCGGCGCGACGAAGGCCGCGACCGGCACCGGCGACGCGAGGATGTCCTTGATGATGCTGCGCATCGCGGTGTCGAGGCCGCCCGGCGTGTCGAGCTGCAGCACGACGAGGGGCGCATGCAGCTCGGCAGCGCGCTGCAGCCCGCGCTGCACGTGCGCCGCGGTCGCCGGCCCGATCGCCCCGTCGATCCGCAACAGCAGCACCGCCGGCCCGGTCGTCGCGACGGCGGAAGCGGGCGGGGTCTGGGCGCCGGCGGACGTGGCGCCTGCGAACAGCGCCAGCGCGCACAGCAGAAGGCGGGAGCAGCGCATGCGAACATCGTACGCCGCGCCCGCGCATTCGACGCGCGCCGCTCCGGGATGCGACGCCGGAATTCGTCGCGGGGCCGGGCCGGATCGATCGATCCGGTCGATCGATCGAAACGCTGACCCGATGCAGGAACATCCGAACCGCAATCACTCGAGCCACCGTCGCCCACGGCCGGCGGCGGCGCGGCGGCCCGCGACGAAGGCCGCCGCATGAGCGCACGTCACGCCGCGCAAGGCGCGCTCTCCGGCACCGCGTTCGCGACCCTGCTGCTGATCGCGCTGATGATGGGCGCGAACCACGTCGCGGCGCGGCTGGCATTCGATCACGGCGTCGACGTCGCGACCGCGGTCTGCTTCCGCAGCGGCGTCACCGCGCTGGTCGTCGGCCTGCTGCTCGTCGTGCAGCGCGTGCCGGTGACGCTGAGCCCCCGGCATCGGCGTGCGCTGCCGTTGATCGGCCTGCTGATCGGCGTGCAGAGCCTGTGCCTCTATTCCGCGGTCGCGCGCCTGCCGGTCGCATTGGCGCTGCTCGCGTTCAACACCTACCCGCTGTGGACGGCCCTCTGGGCCCGCGTCGTCTACAAGCACCGGCCCGAGCGCAGGGTCGTCGCGGCGATGCCGGTGATGCTGATCGGGCTCGCCCTCGCGCTCGATGTGCTCGGCGCCGCCTCGGGCCTAGGCGCCGCGGCGCAATGGGGCCGCATCGGCAGCGGCGTCGCGTTCGCGCTCGCCGCCGCGGCGACGTTCGGGATGGCGCTGGTGCTGACGCAGCACGAAGCCGGCGACCTCGACGGGCGCATTCGCACCGCGAGCACGATGGCGATCGTCGCGCTGATCGCGCTCGCCGCGGTCAAGCTGCAAGGCGACTTCCATCTGCCGCAGGCGCCGGCCGGCTGGTGGGGGCTGCTGGCGCTGACCTTCCTTTACGGCACCGCGTTCACGATCATGTTCATCGTGCTGCCGCGCCTCGGCGTCGTCGGCAACTCGGCGATCATGAACGTCGAGCCGATCTTCGCGCTGGTGCTGGCGTGGGCGATCCTCGGCCAGTCGATCGCGCCGTCGCAGATCGGCGGCGGCCTGCTGGTCGTCGCGACGGTCGTGTGGCTCGGGCTGCGCAGGCGCTGAGGCGCCGGCATCGCGGCTACATCACCTCGAAGAAGCGCATCACGACGTCGTTCGGCCGGCGCATGCCGGTGCCGATGAAGACGCGCTCCATGATCCACGCGAGCGCCGGCGCCGCGGTCTCGAACGTCGGCACGCAGCGGAAATACACCGCGGCCGGGTCGACCGGCTCGCCGCGAACGAGCCGTGCCATCACGTCGGGCGCAGCGGTGCGGACCGCATCGTTCTTCACGTAGATCCGGTCGCCGGCGTCGGTCTCGAGCACGTAGCGCGCCTCGAGCCGCGCCATCCGCGCATTGACGATCAGCTGGAAGTCGGCGCCGCCGGCGAGCACGCGCGCCGACCAGTCGCGGCCGCTGCACGAGCCGCCGACGATCGGGATCACGCGGCGCGTGCCGTGGCCGACCGCGCCGACCTCGACCGGCGCGCCGACCTCGACCGTCAGGTCGGCGAAGCGCCGCAGCGCCGGCGCCTGCAGCGCGCCGTCTACTTGACCAGCTTCCACTGTCCGTTCTCGATCCGCACCAGCACCTGACTGCGCCGGTCGACGCCGTTGTGGTCCTTCTCGCTCAGATTGAAGACGCCCTGCGAGCCGACGAACTCCTTCAGTCCCTCGATCGCATCGCGCAGCGCGGTGCGGAATTCCGGCGTGCCCGGCTTGCCCTTCTTCAGCGCATTCGGGATCGCCGCGTTCAGCCACAGCTGCGCGTCCCACGCGGTCGCGCCGAACAGCGAGCGCGTGCCGGGGCCGTACTTGTCTTCGTAGCGCTTGACGTAGTCGAGCCCCGGCTTCTTGACCGGATTCGCGTCGGGCAGCTGCTCGGCGACGAGGACCGGCGCGACCGTCATCAGCCCGCCTTCGAGATCCTTGCCGCCGACGCGCAGGAAGTCGGCGTTCGCGACCCCCTGGGTCTGGTAGATGCGGCCCTTGTAGCCGCGCTTCACGAGCTCGACGTGCGGCAGCGCGCCGGGCGTTCCGGCGCTGAAGATGAAGACCGCGTCCGGATTCGCGGCGACGACCTTCAGCACCTGCGCGGTCACGCTCTGGTCGGTCGGCGCGTATTTCTCGACCGCGACCACCTTGATGTTGTGCGCCGGCGCGACGCGTTCGACCGCCTTCAGATAGCCCTCGCCGAAGCTCGTCGAGATCGCGATCGCCCCGAGCGTCGTCGCCTTGTTGCGCGCCATGTCGTCGAACGCGACCTGCAGCGAGATCGTCTCGGTCGGCGACATCTTGAAGGCCCAGCGCCGCGGCCCGTCCTGCGGCTCGACGATCGCGCCGCCGCCGGCGAGCGAGACGACCGGCACGCCGGAGCGCGCGGCGGTCTCGACGACCGCGAGCGAGGTCGGCGTGATCGATGCGCCGACGATCACGTCGACGTTGTCTTCGGTGATCAGCTTCGCGGCGTTCTTCGCCGCGGTCGTCGGATCGCTCGCATCGTTCAGCACGATCAGCTGGACCTTCTGGCCGCCGAGATCGGCCGGCCACAGCTTGATGCTGTTCTCGGCCGGAATGCCGAGCGATGCACCGGGGCCGGTCAGCGAAAGGATCACGCCGACCTTGATGTCGGCGCGCGCCACGCCGACGGCGCCGAACGCGAGGCCGAGCGACGCGGCGATTGCGAGCGCAACGCGTCGCCGCGCGCGTGTGAAGGAGTTCTGCATGACCTTGAGCCGGGAGCGACGAAGCGGCCCATGACACCCGACGCGCGGCCCGCTCACAAGGGGGGAAACACTGCGCCGCATCTACACTGCGGCGTCACTCAAGCCGGGCGCACCGATGACCTACGAGTACGGTTCCGAGACCAAGCTGCTCGAGCTTCCCAATCCGTACCAGTTGCAGAACCGCCTGCTCTGGCTCTGCGCGGCGCTGCTGCTCGGCGCCGGCGTGCTGAGCCTGGTCTGGGCGAAAAGTGCGATGCAGCAGAGCGATCTGCGGCAGGCCGCGGCGCCGCTCGTCGCCGGGCTGCTGCTGATCGGCGCGGGCCTCGCCTCTGCGGCCGCTGCGGCGCGGCGGCTGCGCTTCTTCTTCGGCCGCGGACGGCCGGCCTCGCTCGCGCCGGAGATCCCGGGCGGCGCGACCGGCGGCTCGCCGGCCGCCGACCAGCTCAAGGAGATGCTGCGCCAGGGCGGCATCGGCTATCCCGAGCCGCAAGGCGCGATCGAAGGGCTGCTCTACCACTGGGCGCCCACGCTGATCACCGCGCCGCGCGAAGTGCAGGCGCTCGCGCGCCGCTACGTCTTCAACCTCGCGGCGATCGCGGCGACGCTGGTGAGCTTCTTGTTTTCGTGGGTCGTGTTCGGCAACGACGCGACGCGGCCGTGGATCGGCATCCTCTATTTCGCGTTCGGCGTCTTCTTCCTGCTGCGGCCGATGCTGGCGCAGCACCGCGCGCGCCTGACCGCGGCATCGCTGGTCGGGCTGATCGCCGCGGCGATCGTCGGCCCGGTCGTGCTCGGCCTCGCCGGCGACAAGCTGCCGCCGCTCGGCACGTTCTCGCTGAACGTGCAGACCTTCGTGATGCTCGCGACCGCGCTCGTCGCCTGCGCGATCGCGATGGCGGCGGTGCTCGCGCAGGTCGATGCCGCGCCGCAGACGCGCGCGAGCGTCGAGCAGAACCGGCTTTCGATGAACGCGCCGCCGGCTTCGCTGATGAACGAGCTCGATCGCACCCTGCAGCTCGCGTGGACCGAGCGCATTCCGAACCGGCGCTATGCGCGGATCGATCCGGCGACGCCGGCCGCGACACCGAGCGGCACGTTCGCCGGCGAGTTGTTCGAGGAAAGCCAGCCGCTGCCGGTCGCCGGCACGAAGGCGCCGAGCTTCGCTGCCGCGCTCGCCGGACGCCGCCACCAGGCGCTGCTCGCGCTCGACCTCTATGCGACCGTGCTGGTCGCGGTCGCGATCGGCTTGACGCTCTACTTCGTGCGCCACTTCGACGTCGCGAGCGGCTGGCAACAGAACCGCTATGCGCTGGTCGGCACGTCGGCGATCCTCGCATTCGTCGCCGGGTTCTGCCTGCAGGCATCGGCGCGGCTCTGGGGCCGCTTCAACTTCGAATCGGTGCTGACCTGGGTCGAGATGGTCGGCAGCTACCAGACCTCGCGGATCGGCACCGGCAACAACTTCTCGAGCCGGATGAACACCGAGAACGACGTCGTGCGGACCGAGGCGATGACCTTGCGCGTCTGGCGTGCGCGGATCGAATCGGTCGTCTTCGGCAAGGACGACGCGCGCCAGGTCACCGCGATGTTCTCGACCGAGCAGGAGGCGAAGGCGCTGGCCGCCGACCTGATGCAGTTCGCGCGCAGCCAGAGCGTGCTGGTCGCGCCGTTCAGCGGCGAAGACCAGGCCCGCATCGCGGCGCTGAATGCCGGAGAG
>JBDTXV010000182.1:0-5330 GCA_040006015.1 Caldimonas sp. | reverse complement strand
TCAGCCGTGACAAGCAGGACGCGCTCGCGCTCGCGTCGCAGCAGAAGGCCGCGGCGGCGCAGGAGGCGGGGCGCTTCAGGGACGAGATCGTGCCGTTCTCGATCGCGCAGAAGAAGGGCGACCCGCTCGTCTTCGCGGCCGACGAGTTCATCAACAAGAAGACGAGCGCCGACGCGCTCGCGGGCTTGCGGCCGGCGTTCGACAAGGCCGGCAGCGTGACCGCCGGCAATGCCTCGGGCCTGAACGACGGTGCCGCCGCGGTCGTCGTGATGACCGCGCAGAAGGCCGCGCAGCTCGGCCTGACGCCGCTCGCGCGGATCGCGAGCTACGCGACTGTCGCGCTCGATCCGGCGTTCATGGGCATGGGCCCGGTGCCGGCGTCGCAGAAGGCGCTGCAGCGCGCCGGCTGGAAGCCGCAGGATCTCGACTTGCTCGAGATCAACGAGGCCTTCGCGGCGCAGGCCTGCGCGGTCAACAACGAGATGGGCTGGGACACGAGCAAGGTCAACGTCAACGGCGGCGCGATCGCGATCGGTCATCCGATCGGCGCGTCGGGCTGCCGCATCCTCGTGACGCTGCTGCACGAGATGCAGCGCCGCAACGCGAAGAAGGGCATCGCGTCGCTCTGCATCGGCGGCGGCATGGGGGTCGCGCTTTGCGTCGAACGATGACGCGGGGCGCTGCTGCGCGCATCCGACGCGCGCCGCAGCGGGGATGTAGCGGATGAGCCGGAAGCTCGCCTACATCACCGGCGGCATGGGCGGGATCGGCACGACGATGTGCCAGCGCCTGCATCGCGACGGCTTCGTCGTCGTCGCCGGCTGCGGGCCGAGCCGCGATGCCGGCAGGTGGCTCGACGAACAGAAGGCGCTCGGCTACGACTTCCGTGCGTCGGTCGGAAACGTCGGCGACTGGGACTCGACCGTTGGCGCGTTCGAAAAGGTCCGCGCCGAGCTCGGCCCGGTCGACGTGCTCGTCAACAACGCCGGCATCACCCGCGACGGCCTGTTCCGCAAGATGACCCGCGCCGACTGGGACGCGGTGATCGAAACCAACCTGACCAGCCTGTTCAATGTCACGAAGCAGGTCATCGACGACATGGTCGAGCGCGGCTGGGGCCGCATCATCAACATCAGCTCCGTCAACGGCGAGAAGGGCCAGTTCGGCCAGACCAACTATTCGGCGGCAAAGGCCGGGATGCACGGCTTCACGATGGCTCTCGCGCAGGAAGTGGCCGCGAAGGGCGTCACCGTCAATACCGTCAGCCCGGGCTACATCGCGACCGACCTGGTCAAGAAGATCCGCCAGGACGTGCTCGACAAGATCGTCGCCGGCATTCCGATCAAACGCCTCGGCACGCCGGACGACATCGCGTCGATCGTTGCGTGGGTCGCATCGGAGGAGTCCGGTTTCGCGACCGGCGCCGATTTCTCGGTCAACGGCGGGCTGCACATGGGCTAGCGGCGGCTTTGCGCAGCGCGATCGCCCCCTGTTCGCGTCGGACCACGGCTACAGCGAGAGCAGCCGCAGGCCGATAAGGGCGGGCGCGAACCGAGGCGACACTGGCTCGGTCCCCATTCGGAAACTTGCATGTCCCCCGCCACTGTCGCGCCCGCGATTCACCGTCCTCCGTCGAAGACCCTGCAACTGCTCGAGCTGCGCGCGCTCGGCGAATTTGGCGCGGCGCTCGCGCTGCTGCCGCTGTTGCGGCGCGCGCCGCGCGGCGACGGCCACCCGGTCCTCGTGCTGCCGGGGCTGATCGCCAGCGACACGTCGACGCAGCCGCTGCGTGCGTACCTGAGCGACCGGGGCTACGACGTGCACGGCTGGGGCCTCGGCCGCAACATGGGGCTGAAGCCCGGCCTCGAGGCGGAGCTGAAGGCGCGCGTGCGCGAGCTGCAGCGCCGCAGTGGCCGCACGGTCAGCGTTGTCGGCTGGAGTCTCGGCGGCGTCTATGCGCGCGAGATCGCCGCGGCGATTCCCGATGCGGTGCGCTGCGTGATCACACTAGGCTCGCCGATTCGCGGCAATCCGCGCTCGACGAACGCGTGGCGCGTCTACGAGCTCGCGAGCGGCCAGAGCATCGACGACCCGAAGCTGAAGACGCCGCGCGCCGCGCCGCCGCCGGTGCCGACGACATCGATCTACAGCCGCAGCGACGGCATCGTCGCGTGGCAGTGCAGCGTCGAGCCCGCCAGCGCGCAGACCGAAAGCATCGAGGTGATCGGCAGCCACTGCGGCCTCGGCGTCAACGCGTCGGTGCTCTACGCGGTCGCCGACCGCCTCGCGCAGCAGGAAGGCGCGTGGCAGCCGTTCGACCGCAGCGGGCTGCGCGGCTGGATCTTCCCGAACCGGGGGCGGCTGAACTAGACGACCCCGTTAAAGGCCCTTTCATTTCCATCACGACCATTCCAAGAACCCGCAGACCCATGACCGAAGCCAAGCTCCCGAACCGCGAAGGCCAGAAGATTCCCGACGTGAACTTCCGCGTTCGCCGCAACAACGAATGGGCGACTGTGTCGAGCGAAGACATCTTCGCCGGCAAGAACGTCATCGTCTTCTCGCTGCCCGGCGCCTTCACACCGACCTGCTCGTCGACGCACCTGCCGCGATTCAACGAACTGGCGCCGGCGTTCAGGCGCATGGGCATCGACACGATCGTCTGCGTCTCGGTCAACGATCCGTTCGTGATGGAAGAGTGGGGCAAGGACCAGGAGGCCGAGAACGTGCTGCTGCTGCCCGACGGCAACGGCGCATTCACCGAGGCGATGGGCCTGCTTGTCGACAAGAGCGACCTCAATTTCGGCAAGCGCTCATGGCGCTACTCGATGCTGGTGCGCGACAAGGTCATCGAGAAGATGTTCCTCGAGCCGCAGAAGCCGGGCGACCCGTTCGAGGTCTCGGATGCCGACACGATGCTGAAGTATCTCGACCCGAACCCGCGGCTGCCGGACCAGGTCGCGCTGCTGACCCGCGAGGGCTGCCCTTTCTGCGCCCGCGTGAAGAAGCTGCTCGCCGACGCCGGCTACGAATACGCCGAGGTCCCGCTTTCGCACACGACACGCAGCCGCGTCGTCGGCGCGATCGCGAAGGCGCAGACGGTGCCGCAGGTGTTCATCAACGGCGAGCTGATCGGCGATTCCGCGGCGCTCGAGGCGTACCTGAAGCAGCAGAAGAAGCCCACGCGCCAGCCAGCCTGACGCAGCAGACGAAAGCGGAGGCCGCGATGGAGTTGAAGCAGACCTGGACGCTGGTGAAGTCGGCGGCTTCGTCGTGGATCGACGATTACGCGCCGAGCATGGGCGCCGCGCTCGCGTACTACACGGTGTTCTCGATCGCGCCGCTGCTGCTGATCGTGATCTCGATCGCCGGCCTCGTGTTCGGCGCCGACGCGGCGCGCGGCGAGATCGTCGCGCAGCTCGGCGGCTTGATGGGTGCCGATGCCGCGAAAGCGGTCGAGAGCCTGCTCGTCAGTGTCGACAAGCCGGCGAAGGGCGCGCTGGCGACGGTCGTCGGCATCGTCGTGCTGCTGATCGGCGCGACGACCGTGTTCGGCGAGCTGCAGGACGCGCTCGACCGGATCTGGCGCGCGCCGGCGCGCCAGACCTCGGGCATCTGGGGCCTGATTCGCACACGGCTGCTGTCGTTCGGGATGATCCTCGGCGTCGGCTTCCTGCTGATCGCGTCGCTGGTCGCGAGCGCTGCGCTGTCCGCGCTCGGCAAGTGGTGGGCGCCGGTCTTCGGCGGCTGGGAAGTGCTCGCGCAAGTCGTCAACTTCGCGGTCAGCTTCGGCCTCGTCACGGTCATCTTCGCGATGATCTACAAGATCATGCCGCGGGTGCACATCCAGTGGCGCGACGTCTGGATCGGCTCCGCAGTCACCGCGTTGTTGTTCACGATCGGCAAGTTCCTGATCGGCCTCTACATCGGCAAGAGCGGTGTCGCGTCGGGATTCGGTGCGGCCGCATCGCTGGTCGTGCTGCTGGTCTGGGTCTATTACTCGGCGCAGATCTTCCTGATGGGCGCCGAGTTCACGTGGGTCTATGCGCACACGTTCGGGTCGCTGAAGGGGCGGCCGATGCCGGGCGACGCACCGGCGATACCGAACGCGGCCGGCGCGACCGCCGGCGGCGACGCGCCGTCCAAGCCGCTGCCCGCGACGGCGGCGTTAGTCGGCGTGCCGCCGGTGCGCCCGCATCCGTCTCGGCCGGCGATCGCGTCGACCGCTGCTCCGCAACCGCGGCCGTCTACGCCACCGAAGTTGACGCCGGCGAATGCCGCGATCGCGCTCGCGTCGGGCGTCGTCGCGGCGATTCCGGAGCCGGCGCCGCTCTCGCCGGCCGAGCGCAAGCGCATTCCGATCGCCGCGCGCTACCTGCGCCGAGAGCCGCTGAAAGGGGTCGGCATCGCGCTCGCCTCGGGCGTGCTGCTGCGCTTCCTGTTGCCGTTCACCGCGCGCGCCGCGGCGCGGCGCTTCCAGCGCTAGACCCGGCGTAAGGTCATCCTCGATCGGCGCCGGTCGCTGCCCCGCGTCAGGCCGCGATCGGCTGCCGGCGCGCGACGCGCTCGAGCGCCCGTTCGAGCGCCGCGACCGCGACGTCGATCTCGGCCGCCTCGATCGTCAACGCCGGCGCGAGGCGGATCACGGTACCGTGCGTGTCCTTCGTCAGCACGCCTTCGTGCAGCAGCGCTTCGCAGACCTCGCGCGCGCCGGCGAACGCCGGGTCGATCTCGACGCCGACGAAGAGACCCTTGCCGCGCACGTCGACGATCGACGGATGGCGCAGGCGGCGCAGCTGCGCGATCAGGTAGTCGCCTTGCGCGGCAGCGCGCGCGCTCAGGTTCTCGCTCTCCAGCAGGTCGAGCGCGGCAGTGCCGACCGCCGCGGCGAGGGGGTTGCCGCCGAACGTGCTGCCGTGGTCACCCGGCGCGAACTGCGCCATCACGTCCTCGCGCGCGCAGAACGCGCTGACCGGCAGCAGGCCGCCGCCGAGCGCCTTGCCGAGCGTCAGCCCGTCCGGGCGCACTCCTTCGTGATCGCAGGCCAGCACGCGACCGGTCCGGCCGAGACCGGTCTGCACTTCGTCGGCGATCATCAGCACGTCGCGGCGCGTGCAGATCGCGCGCACCGCGGCGAGATAGCCGGCCGGCGGGACGACGATGCCGGCCTCGCCCTGCACCGGCTCGACGAGGAAGGCCGCGGTGTTCGGCCCGATCGCGGCCTCGAGCGCCGCGGCGTCACCATAGGGCACGCTGACGAAGCCGGGCGCGAAGGGCCCGAAGCCGTCGCGGTACTGCGCCTCGCTCGAGAAGCCGACGATCGTCGTCGT
>JBDTXV010000181.1:0-5334 GCA_040006015.1 Caldimonas sp. | reverse complement strand
CGGTCGAGATCATGCTGAACACGCCGCTGATCTCCGACCTGATCTTCAAGGGCGATGTGGCCGAAATCAAGGAGATCATGAAGCGCTCGCGCGAGCTCGGCATGCAGACCTTCGACCAGGCCCTGTTCGACCTGTACGAAGGCCAGGCGGTGACGTTCGAGGACGCGCTGCGCAACGCCGATTCGGTCAACGACCTGCGCCTGCAGATCAAGCTGCACAGCCAGCGTGCGCGCAGCTCGGATCTGACCGCCGGCACCGAGCACATGCAGATCGTCTAGGGCCGGCAGGGCCTTCGCCCGGCCTTCGCGGCATCGGCACGCATCCACGACGGCTCCGGCTCATTCGAAACAGCCTCCTGCGAGGCCGTTTCTCATTTGTTCCTAGACTCTCGCATGAACAACCGAAGCTACGAACCTTCCGAGTCCCGCCGCGTCGCCTTCATCGGGCTGGGCGTGATGGGCTATCCGATGGCCGGGCACCTGATGCAGGCCGGCCATCGCGTCACCGTCTACAACCGCAACGGCGCAAAGGCGGCGCAATGGTGCGAGGAGTTCGGCGGCGCGACCGCGCCGACGCCGCGCGGTGCCGCGAACGGGGCCGACATCGTCTGCGCCTGTGTCGGCAACGACGACGACTTGCGCTCCGTCGTGCTCGGTGACGACGGCGCGCTGGCCGGGATGCGCGACGGCGCGATCTTCGTCGATCACACGACGGCGTCGGCCGCGGTCGCGCGCGAGCTCGATGCGGCCGCGCGCAGCCGCGGGCTGCAGTTCGTCGACGCACCGGTCTCGGGCGGCAATCTCGGCGCCGCCGCCGGGACGCTGACGGTGATGTGCGGCGGCGACGCGGCGGCGTTCGAAGCGGCGCGCCCTGTCGTCGCGGCCTACGCGAAAGCGGTGACCCTGCTCGGCCCGAGCGGCGCCGGCCAGCTCGCGAAGATGGTCAACCAGATCGCGATCGCCGGTCTGCTGCAAGGCCTGTCGGAAGCGATCGCCTTCGGCGAGCGCGCCGGGCTAGACATGAAAACGGTCCTTCAGGTCATCGGCAAGGGCGCCGCGCAGAGTTGGCAGATGGACAACCGAGGCCCGACGATGATCGAGGACCGCTTCGATTTCGGCTTTGCGATCGACTGGATGCGCAAGGATCTCGGCCTCGTGCTCGATGAGGCGCGCCGCAACGGCGCCCAATTGCCGGTCACCGCGCTGGTCGACCAGTTCTATGCGGAGCTGCAGGTCGACGGCGGCAACCGCGCCGACACGTCGAGCCTGATCCGGCTCCTGCGGCGCGGATCGCGGCGCCGGTAACGCGAGAGTCCGGCGCAGAAGGGCGCGCGGGACCGCGCCGACGTCAAGGTTTGGCCGGTGCCTTCGCGGCCGTGTTCGCGAGCTCGGCCTCGGTGATGATCTCGAACACCCGCACGACTTTCCGCACCCCGCTGACGCCGCGCGCGACCTCGGCCGAGCGCGTGGCCTCGCGCTCGGTGACGCGACCCATCAGATAGACGACGGCCTGCGACGTCACGACCTTGACCGAATTCGCGAACAGGTCCTTCGCGTCGACGATGCTGGCCTTCACCTTCGCGGTGATCAGCGTGTCGTTCGAGCGATTCACGAACGAACGCGGAATGCCGACGGCAAGCTCGTTGACGACCGACTGGACGTTGTCGATCCGGCCGACCGCCTGCTCGGCCGTGGCCTTGTCCGCGGCTTCGGTGACGATGCCGGTCATCAGCACGATCCGGTTGTAGCTCGTCACGCTGATCTGGCCGCGCTCGCCGAGCGCCTCGTCGATGCGGCGCTTCGCCTTCAGCTCGATGACTTCGTCGTCGATCTGCGCGCCGGAAGTGCGGCGATCGGTCGCGACGAGCGAACCGCCGACGATCGCGCCGCCGACGAGCAGCGGCGCACAACCGGTGACCGCGATGGTGCCCGCGAGGGCGAGCGTGGTGGCGCGCAGCGTGCGCGCGAAATTTCGTTTCATGTATTTTCCTGTTCGCCCAGCAGTTGCAGGTCGACCGCATCGCAGAGGCAATGCAGCACCAGCAGATGGACCTCCTGGATCCGCGCGGTCCGCTCGTGCGGCACGCAGATATGGACATCGGTCTCGGTCAATTGCTCGCCGACCTTGCCGCCTGTGTTGCCGGTCAGCGCGATCACGGTCATCTCCTTCGCGTGCGCCGCCGCGACTGCCGCGAGCACGTTGGCCGAGTTGCCGCTCGTCGTGAACGCGAGCAGCACGTCGCCCGGCGCGCCGAGCGCCTGGACCTGCTTCGCGAAGACGACCTCGAAGCTGTAGTCGTTGCCGATCGCGGTCAGGATCGAGGTGTCGGTCGTCAGCGCGATCGCCGCGAGACCGGGCCGCTCGCGCTCGAAGCGGCCGACGAACTCGGCCGCGAAATGCTGCGCATCGCTCGCCGAACCGCCATTGCCGCAAGCGAGCACCTTGCCGCCGCCGGTGATGCAGCCGACCAACGCGCTGACCGCATCGGCGATCGGCTTGCTGAGGATCTCGGCAGCTGCGTACTTGAGGTCGGCGCTGTCGAAGAACTGCTGCTGAATGCGTTGTTCGAGCATGGTCACCGATGATATGACACGGGTCCGCCGCGCCGATTCCTCTCAACCTCTCGTGCCCTCACGAGCAGTCGAACGCCGCGCGCAACCATTCGATGCGCTCGCCGTCGATCGCGACGACGTCGAAGCGGCATGGCGGCGGAACCGTCATGCCGAGCAGGAAATGGCGCGCCGCATAGACGAGGCTTCGTTGCTTGCCGGCGCCGACGCTCGCCGCCGCGCCGCCATGGCGTGCGCCGCCGCGGCTGCGCACTTCGACGAAGACCAGCGTGCCGTCGCGCTCGCGCAGAATCAGGTCGACCTCGCCGCCGCGCGCATGCGGTCCGCGCGCGACCCGATAATTGCGCTGCACCAGCGTGAGTCCGCAGCCCGTCAGATGAGCGAGGGCGCGGGCCTCGGCGGCGTCTCCAACTCCCTTAGTCGTCAGCCCCTTCGTGACCACGCTCGATGCTTCGTTGTTGCTGCAAGCCGCGGCCGATGCGGCCGGCGACCAGCACTACCCGACAGGCGCACTGTACGTGGTGGCGACGCCGATCGGCAACCGCGCCGACTTCAGCCTGCGCGCGATCCACGTGCTCGCACTGGTCGATGCGATCGCCTGCGAGGACACGCGGCACAGTGCGCCGCTGCTGCGCCAGTTCGGCATCGACAAGCCGCTGGTCGCGCTGCACCAGCACAACGAGCACGAGGCGGCCGCCTCGGTGCTGGCGCGACTCGGCCGCGGCGAGCGGGTCGCTTACGTAAGCGATGCCGGCACGCCGGCGATCAGCGATCCGGGCGCGGCACTCGTCGCCGCGGTCCATGCCGCCGGTCACCGTGCCGTGCCGGTGCCCGGCGCGAGCAGCGTGCTCGCCGCGCTCAGCGTCGCCGGCGACCCGGTCGGCGCCGGCTTCGCATTTGCCGGCTTCGTGCCGGCGCGCGGCAACGAGCGCGCCCACGCGCTCGAGCGAATCGCGGCGAGCCCGAGCACGACGGTGCTCTTCGAAGCCCCGCACCGGATCGCCGCGCTGGCCGACGACCTGGCGGCGCGCTGCCCGGAGCGCCAAGTCACGCTGTGCCGCGAGTTGACAAAGCAGTTCGAGACCGTCGTGACGCTGGCGGCGCACCAGCTGCCCGCATGGTTCAGCGCCGATTCGAACCGGCTGCGCGGCGAATTCGTCGCGGTGCTGCATGCGTGCGCGGCGGCCGTTCCCGACGCGGCAGACTCGGGCCACGACGCGACGCTGCGCACCTTGCTCGCGGCGCTGCCGTTGAAGCAGGCGGTCGCGCTCGCCGCCGAGCTGACCGGGGCGCCGCGCAATGCGCTGTATGCGCGAGCGCTCGCATTGAAGAACGGCACCGAGTAGCGGCGCTACCGGCCGGTCCGGCCGGCTCGCGTGCGCGAACGCGCAATGCGCCGCAACTCCCGATGCCCCCGGCGGCCGTATATCCGCGACGCACTTCTACAATCGATGTGCACTTCCAGGACGCCTTCGATGATTTCTCGCGAACCGACGATCGAGCGCCTTGCCGTTGCGCGCGCCCTGCTCCTCGAGCCCTTCGGCCTCACCGATGCGGCGCTTGCGCGCGCGCTTCGGGAAATCGCCACCCACCGCATCGACGATGCCGATCTGTACTTCCAGTACACGCGCAGCGAAGGCTGGAGTCTCGAGGAAGGCATCGTCAAGAGCGGCAGCTTCGGCATCGACCAGGGCGTCGGCGTGCGCGCGGTCGCCGGTGAGAAGACTGCGTTCGCCTATTCCGACGACATCACCGAGGCCGCGCTGATCGATGCGGCGCAGACGGTGCGGACGATCGCCGCGGCCGGACAGAGCCGCAGCATCAGGATGCCGAGCGCGCCGACGATGGCCGGCAGCCGCGTCCTGTATGCGCCGATGGATCCGATCGCGACGCTCGACAGCACGCAGAAGGTCGCGCTGCTCGAGAAGGTCGAGAAGCTCGCCCGCGCGAAGGATCCGCGCATTGCCCAGGTCATGGCTGGTCTCGCCGGCGAATACGACGTCGTCCTGGTCGCTCGCGCCGACGGCACGATCGCTGCCGACGTGCGGCCGCTGGTCCGTCTGTCGCTGACGGTTATCGCCGAGCAGACGATCGGCGGCGAGGTGCGCCGCGAGGCCGGCAGCGGCGGCGGCGGCGGCCGCTTCGGCTTCGGCTATTTCCAGGACGACGTGATCCAGGGCTATGTCGATTCCGCCGTCAACGCGGCGCTGACGAATCTCGAATCGCGCCCGGCGAAAGCCGGCGAAATGAGCGTCGTGCTCGGCCCCGGCTGGCCCGGCGTGCTGCTGCACGAGGCGATCGGCCACGGCCTCGAAGGCGACTTCAATCGCAAGGGTTCGAGCGCGTTCGCCGGCCGCATCGGCCAGCGCGTCGCAGCGCGCGGCGTCACCGTGCTCGACGACGGGACCTTGCCCGATCGGCGCGGCTCGCTGAACGTCGACGACGAAGGCAATGCGAGCCAGCGCAACGTGCTGATCGAAGACGGCATCCTGAAAGGCTATCTGCAGGACTCGATGAACGCGCGCCTGATGGGCGTCGCGCCGACCGGCAACGGCCGGCGCGAGAGCTATGCCGCAGTGCCGATGCCGCGGATGACGAACACCTACATGCTCGCCGGCGACAAGGCGCCCGAGGAAATCGTCGCCGGCCTGAAGCGCGGGCTCTACGCGACGAACTTCGGCGGTGGCCAGGTCGACATCACCAGCGGCAAATTCGTCTTCTCGGCGAGCGAGGCGTTCTGGGTCGAGAACGGCAAGATCCAGTA
>JBDTXV010000180.1:0-5386 GCA_040006015.1 Caldimonas sp. | reverse complement strand
GCAGGACGCGACGCCGCTGACGCTCGGCCAGGAGATCTCGGGCTGGGTCGCGCAGATCGATCACGGGATCGCGCATGCGCGCGATGCGCTGCCGCATCTGCTCGAGCTCGCGCTCGGCGGCACGGCGGTCGGCACCGGCTTGAACGCGCATCCGGAATTCGGCACGCGGGTCGCCGCCGAGCTCGCACGCGCGACCGGTCTCGGTTTCGAATCGGCACCGAACAAGTTCGAGGCGCTGGCCGCGCACGATGCGCTGGTGCATGCGCACGGCAGCCTGAAGACGATCGCAGCGTCGCTGATGAAGATCGCGAACGACGTGCGCTGGCTCGCATCGGGGCCGCGCTCCGGCCTCGGCGAGATCCGCATTCCGGAGAACGAGCCGGGCAGCTCGATCATGCCCGGCAAGGTAAATCCGACCCAGTGCGAGGCGCTGACGATGCTCTGCTGCCAGGTCCTCGGCAACGACGTGGCGGTCAACGTCGCCGGTGCGTCCGGCAACTTCGAGCTGAACGTCTACAAGCCGGTGATCATCCACAACTTCCTGCAGAGCGTTCGGCTGCTCGCCGACGGCGCGCTGAGCTTCGAAGAGCACTGCGCGCGCGGCATCGAGCCCGACCGCGAGCGCATCGCCGAGCTGGTGCAGCGCTCGCTGATGCTGGTGACCGCACTGAACCCGCACATCGGCTACGACAAGGCGGCGCAGATCGCGAAGCAGGCGCATCGCAGCGGCAGCACGCTGCGCGAAGCGGCGCTCGCGTCGGGCTGGGTCAGCGGCGCCGATTTCGACGCCTGGGTCCGGCCCGAGCAGATGGTCGGCCGGCGCTGAAGGCGGTCGCATGACGCAAGACGAACTGAAGATCCTGGTCGGCCGGGCCGCGCTCGAGCATGTCGTTCCGGGAGCGGTGATCGGCGTCGGCACCGGCTCGACCGTCAACTGCTTCATCGACGCGCTCGCGACGGTCAGGGACCGCATCGCCGGTGCCGTGTCGAGCAGCGAATCAAGCAGCGCCCGGCTGCGCGCGCTGGGCATCGAGGTGCTCGATCCGAACCGGGTCGACGCGTTCCCGGTCTATGTCGACGGTGCCGACGAGATCGATGCCACCGGTTGCATGATCAAGGGCGGCGGCGCTGCGTTGACGCGCGAGAAGATCGTCGCCGACATGGCCGAGCGCTTCGTCTGCATCGCCGACGAGTCGAAGCGCGTCGCGACGCTCGGGCGCTTTCCGCTGCCGGTCGAAGTGATCCCGATGGCCGCCGGCCTCGTCGCGCGGCGCCTGCGCGCGCTCGGTGGCGAGCCGGTGCTGCGCGCCGGCGTGACGACCGACAACGGTTGCCACCTCCTCGACGTCAAGGGCCTGACGATCACCGACCCGGCCGGCCTCGAACGCGAGATCAACCAGTGGCCGGGAGTCGTCAGCGTCGGCATCTTCGCGCGCAATCGCGCGAGCCTCTGTCTGCTCGGCACATCGACGGGCGTCAAGACCCTGATTTTCTGACGCGGCGCGGTTCGGGGGCGCTCAAAAAACGCGTAACCTCGGCCCTGCTTCATTTGTTCAGCTCACCGGAAGGACGGCCCGTGGCCAAACCAAACTACTCGTTCGAAAAGCGGCAGCGCGAACTGGCCAAGAAGAAGAAGAAGGAAGAGAAGGAAAAAGAGAAAGCCGGCCGCAAGGCCGGAGGCGCGATCGGCGGAGAAGGCACGGCCGAAGAAGCGCAAGGCGGCGATGCCGCGAAGGCGCCGGAGCCGGCGACCGGAGAGCCGGTCCGCTGAACCGGAGGCGCTCCATGCTCAGCGCGGACCGGACCGGCGCTGTGCACGCACGCCGAAGCGCGCCGGATCCAGCGCATCGAGCAGGCTCGATTCGACCGGAGAGGGCGTTCCAGTGATCGACGATGCGAGCACCTGAGCGCCGAGCGCGGCCCACGTGATGCCGCGCGAACCGAGCGCCGTGTAGATGTAGAGACCGGGCTCGCGCGCGGTGAAACGCGGTTGATCGGTGCGCATCGATCTTCTTCTGCGATCGGCAGCCCCGGTATCGTTCGAGCGTGAAGTGCCTCCGTCGAATCCCGTCGGTATCGCCTCGACGCGTCGGTCGACCTCCGTCGACAACGCATCGGCATCCCATCGCGGCACCGGGCCGACCAGCGGCAGGCGGTCGCGACTGACCCAGCGCCAGGCCGTGCGGCCTTGCAATCCGGCCGCTGCCGCATCCGCAACGAGGCCGCACGCCGGCGCGAGACGCGCCAGCTGGTCGAGATTCTGCGCATGGTCGGAGGGCCGCACCGTCGGATCGTCGTCGCCGGCCGCCGCGGTCGAGCCGAAGACCGCGAGCCCGTCGACCTCCGGCAACAGATAACCGGCGCCGCTGATCGGCACGCGCGGCAGCTGCCACGCGCTGGTTCGGCTGCGCCGCAGCAGACTGATCTGCCCGCGCACCTTCTCGACCGGCCACGCGCCGCCGGCGAGCCGGAGCGCCTCGCCGGCGTTCGCGAGCACGAGCGTCGTCGCGCGCTCGACGATGCTGCCGTCGGCATCGAGCAGCTGCCAGCTCGCGCCGGCGCGACGCAGGCGCGCGACTGCGACGCCGCAGCGGACCTCGACCGACGCGGCGGCGCGCTCGACGAACGATCGGGCCAGGCCGCCGGGCTCGATCCAGCCGCCGCCGGGATAGAACCAGGCCGGCCGCTCGATGCGCACACCGGCGCACGCACTGGCCGCGTCGGCGTCGAGCGCCTGCACGTACGAGTCCGGCAAACCGAGCCGACGCAGCAGGGCATGCATCGCGCCGACCGACGCCTGCGCATCGACGATCTGCAGCAGGCCGTCGACCGCGCCGGGCACCGCGTGACGGCCGATCGCGAGTGTCGCGGCGCGCTGCGCCTCGAGCGCGGCGGCGCGGTTGAAGCGTGCATGCGTGCCGTCCTGGCCGTTGACGATGCCGTGGAAGAGGCCGGCCGGGTTGCCCGATGCTTCGCCGGCGATCGAGCGGTGCCGTTCGAGCAGCACGCTCTGCCAACCCTGTTCGGCCAGCGCCCAGGCGACTGCGCAACCGGCAAGGCCGGCGCCGACGACGACCGCGCGACGATCGTCCGGTGGCTTGCGGACCCGGCGCGTATCGATCGTGCGGGGCGCAAATTGCGGCTCGTAGCGCGCACAGACGATGCGATCCGGTCCGCGCTCGATCACGAATCCGACCGCTTCGAGCGCCTTGGCGGAGGCCGCGTCGAGACCGTCGACCGCGAGCGTTGCCGCCGGCGCGGCGAGACGTGCCAGCGCCTTTGCAAAGTGCGCGCCATTGACGAGCGGGTCTTCGCCGGCACCGCGGACACCACCGACGAGAAAGACATCGATGCGCGCAACGACCTCGCGCAACGCTCGCGCAGGGTCGCCGGGCACGAGCAGCAGCTGCACCCGGCCGGCGTCGAACGCAAGCCGATGCAGGTCCGGCGTCGGCGGCGGCAATGCCGCGGCGAGCAGCCGGTCCGGATCGTCGGCCGGCTCCTTCGGCCGTGCATCGACGCAGGGGAATCCGCAGTCGCCGAGCGTACCGACGAGCGCGATGAAGTCGAGGCGCGCGCAGCGGCACTCGTCGGCGCGCCAGGCCCGCCATGCGGCGACGAATGCCTTCGCGGCGCTCGCGCCGGCCGCGATGACCGTGAACCGTTCGCGCCCGCGCCAGCGCTCCGGCAGGCCACCGGACTGCAGCAACGCGGCCACGTCGTCTGCCATTCAGTGCGCGAGCGGATGCGTGTCGAGCCACGCGAGCAGGCGGTCGCGCGCGGCGCCGAGACCGCGATACGCGAGCACCGTCGGGCTCATGCTCGCGAGGGCCGCATGCAGTTGCAGCGCTTCGGCGCGCGACCCGATCGCGGCGCGCAGCGGATGCACGTCGACATGGATCGTGAACACCGCCTGCTGCGATTCCCGCACCGGGATGAAAGTCTGGCGCTCGGTGCGGAAATACGCGCTCGCGGCGAGTGCTTCCGGATCGAGTGCGGCATCCCAGCGCGACGGCGCGCTGCGCAGCGGATGGCGACGCAGGTGCGCGTCTTCGGTCACGGTCCAGACGAAGCGTTCCCAGCGCTCGCCGCCGGTGACGAGGCGGACCAGATGCTCCGTCGCGGCGAGCAGGACCTCGTTGTCGGCGACCGGCGCGTGCACTTGGGAAAAATGACGGCCGACCTTGTCCTCCGGCGCCCAGTTCGAAGGCAGGCAGACCGCAAGCCACTTGATCCGGCCGTCGCTGCCGTCGAGCACCGCGAAGTCCTCGGCGAAGGCGAGGCTGAGCAGGCCGGCGAGCCGCCACGGCTCCGGCAACGCCTCAAGGCAGGCACCGATCTCCGCCGCGCCGTCGCCGACCGGTCGGCCGTCGATCAGCGACCAACCCAGATGCGGCGCCGAAAACGATCCGGGGCGCTCGCACGCGAATGCAGCCGGATGCTCGGCCGCGCCTTGCGCGGCGATCGCGAGCAAGGCCGGCCGCGCATCGAAATTCGGTGCGGCGACGAGGGCTTCGCCGGGGAAGCTTGCGAGCACCGCAAGCTTCTCGCGCAGCGCGCGATCGCCGCTCCGGTTCGGCGTCAGTTGCCGGCTGTCGGGCGAGAGGCGACGCAGGCCGGGCTGCATCCGGAACGGAGCGACGACGGCGGAAAAGTCGAACGCCATCAGCGGATGATGCCGAAAGAAGGAAGAAGCGGGCCGCCCTCGTGGTCAGGCGTGGGAATCGACCGCGGCATGCGCAGCGAGCGCACGCGAGACGCCGCGGTTCTCGCGGCGCGGATCCCGCTGCGATGGGCGCGCAGCGGATGGAGCGACGCGCGAAGCGTCAGACGCGCTTGCGGTACTCGTGCGTGCGCGTGTCGATCTCGATCCTGTCGCCGGTCTGCACGAACAGCGGCACCGAGATCTCGAAGCCGGTCGCGATCTTCGCGTTCTTCAGCACCTTGCCCGAGGTGTCGCCCTTGACGGCCGGCTCGGTATCGGTGATCTCGCGCACCAGCGTCGTCGGCAGCTCGACCGAGATCGCCTTGCCGTCGTAGAACACGACCTCGACCGGCATGCCGTCCTCGAGGTACTGGATCGCGTCGCCCATGTTCTCGGATTCGACCTCGAACTGGTTGTACTCGGCGTCCATGAACGCGTACATCGGGTCGGCGAAGTAGGAGTACGTGCACTCCTTCTTGTCGAGGATGACCTGGTCCATCTTGTCGTCGGCCTTGAACACGACCTCGGTGCCGGAGTTGCTCAACAGGCTCTTCAGCTTCATTCGGACCGTCGCCGAATTGCGGCCCCCGCGGCTGTATTCGGTGCGCAGCACGACCATCGGGTCTTTGCCTTGCATGATGACGTTTCCGGCGCGAATTTCCTGGGCGATCTTCATGACGA
>JBDTXV010000179.1:0-5445 GCA_040006015.1 Caldimonas sp. | reverse complement strand
AATTGCCGATCGTCAGGGCGCAGGCGGGGGCGATTCCGGGATGATGGAAGCCGCGAAACACCTGCATCGCGGCATTATCCGGCGCCTGCTGTCGAGGTTCCGACGCGGTGTTGATCGTCGCGTCTCGTCGCGAGCGGTCCGCGCTGCATCGCGTTGCCACGCCGAACGTGCGCGACGCGAGGAACCCTCAGAAGCCGACGGTCCCCGCAAGCCCGGCGGTCCAGGTGCGGCCCGGGGCCGGCTCGAAGAAGCGCGCGTTGCCTTCGTTGACGATCACCGAGCCGGCATAGCGGCGCCCGAACAGGTTGTCGGCGCGCGCGAAGCCGGTCAGTTCCCAGGCTCCGATCCGCGCGACGTAGCCGAGGTTCGCGCTCGCGATCGCGTAGCCGGACGCGGCATCGGTGTTCGCATCGTTGACCCAGACGCGGCTCAGCACGCGGCCTTCGATGCCGCCGCGCCAGCCCAGCGGCGGCGCCCACGCGAGCGCTCCGTACAGCGCGTTGCGAGCGATGCCGGGAATGCGGTTGCCGGCCGGAATCGCGACGGTCGGCATCGCGCACGGCGTCGCGCTGCAGGTCGCGAACGCGTCGCGGTAGCGCGCATCGAGCCAGGTCGCGCTGACTTGCGCGCGCAGATTCTCGCGCAGCTCGCGCGACCAAGCCGCCTCGACGCCGCGGCGCAAGGTCGCGCCGGCGTTCTGGAACGTCGAGCGGCCGCCGAGGTTCGTCAGCGTGACGATCTCGTCGTGCGTCCGCGTCTCGAACAGCGCGACGCCGAGCTCGCCCCAGTCGCTGCGCGTCTTGACGCCGGCCTCGATGCTGTCGCTCTTTGCCGCCTGCAGCGCGAGGTTCAGGCCGGTCGCGCCGTTCGGGCGATACGCGAGCTCGTTCAGCGTCGGCGTCTCGAAGCCGCGTCCCGCGGTCGCATACAGATGCACGCCGTCGGTCGCCGCGAACATCACGCCGACGACCGGCAAGGTCGCGCCGTAGCGCACGCTGCCGCTGTCGTCCGGATTCGTGCCGACGATGTAGTGGTCGCTCGACGCGAAGCGGACGCTGCTGTGGCGCACGCCGGCGTTCAGCGACCAGCGTTCGGTGAACTGCCATGCGGTCTGCAGGTACTGGTCGAAATTCGAGACGTCGTTGTTCTCATCGCGACGCAGCGCGCCCTCGACGCCGCGCGTCGTGCCGACGAAGTTCTGCAGGCCGCGCCGGTGCTCGGCCAGCGCGTCGTAGGCGAGGCCGGCGACGACGCTGAACGGACGCTCGAGCAGGCTCGCCTTCGTGGTCCAGCGCAAATCGGTGCCGCGGTAGTCGCGGCCGAGCTCGATCACGCCGCCCGGATGCAGCGGATTGGCCTGCGCCGCCGTCGGAATCGACTGGAACTGCTCGGTGTTGCGATGGCCGCTGTAGACCAGCGCGCGGAGCGAATTCGCGCCGTCGATGCGGCGCTCGTAGACCAGCCCGAGCTGGGTCTGGTCGACCGTCTTGCGCGTGTCGAAGCTCGTCGCCGACGGATCGACGCCGCGCGGATTCGCATCGAATTGCGCCCGCGTCAGACCGAGCGGATCCTGCGCCTTCGGCAACGCGACGCTGTTCGCGACCAGCGTGAACTTGCTCGATTCGTCGGGCGTCCACGTCAGCTTCGCATTGCCGAGTCGGCGCTCGGCCGCGCTGTGGTCACGGTAACCGTCGGTCGAGAATTCGCTCGCACTGACGAGGTAGCCGATGCGCCCCTCGGACCCGCTCGCCTTGACGCCGAAGCGCACCGCGCCGTTGCTGCCGCCGGCGGCGCTGAAGCCGAGCGTCGGGCGCCCGCTGCCTTCTTCGGTAAAGACCTGGATCACGCCGCCGGACGAGTTGCCGTACAGCGCCGAGAACGGACCGCGCAGCACCTCGATCCGATCGGCGGAGCCGAGATCGACGTTCGAGATCTGCCCCTGGCCGTCGGGCAGCGTCGCCGGGATGCCGTCGACGTAGAGACGCACGCCACGGATGCCGAAGGTCGAGCGCGCCCCGAAGCCGCGCACCGAGATCTGCACGTCCTGCGCGTAGTTCTGCCGGTCGCGGGCGAGCAGGCCCGGGACGCCGCCGAGGCTCTCCGAGATGTTGACCTGCAGGCGGCCGTCGCGGATGCCGCTGCCGTCGATCCGGTCGATCGAGGCCGGCACGTCGAATGGCGATGCTTCGGTCCGCGTCGCGGTGACGACGACCGGGTCGAGGCGATTCGCGGCCGCGACGCCTTGCGCCAACGCCGCAGCGCAGAGAGAGCACAGCGCGAGCGCGACGGCTCCGCTTCGGCATGGTTCGAATGTCATCTCGAGATGATCCTCTATGTGGCGTCGCCGCCGAGTTCGACCGCAGCCGGTCCGTCGAGCCAGCGCCACGCACCGGGCGCCAGGTCAGTCGGCAGTATCGCCGCACCGAATCGGCTGCGGTGCAGCGTCTCGACGCGGTTGCCGACCGCCGCGATCATCCGCTTGACCTGGTGGTACTTGCCTTCGGTCAGCGTCAGGCGCAGGCCGTGCGTGCCGACTGGTTCGCAGGCCGCGGCGCGCACCGTCTCCGCCCGGTCGAGGAGTGCGACGCCGGCGCGCAGCCGCTCGATCGATTCAGGATCGACCGCGTGCTTGCACCCGACTTCGTAGACCTTCGCGAGGTGCCGCTTCGGCGAAGTCCAGCGGTGGATCAGCTGGCCGTCGTCAGTGAAGAGCAGCGCGCCGGTCGTGTCTTCGTCGAGGCGGCCGACGGCCTGCATGTCGCGCCGCCGCAGCGGCGCCGGCAGCAGACCGTAGACGCTCGGATGATGCTTCGGCTTCTGCGAGCATTCGTAGCCGGCCGGCTTGTTCAGCATCACCAGCGCGCGTTCGCGATAAGGCCAGACTTCGCCGTGCACGCCGAAGCGCAGGCCTTCGGCCGCGACCACGTGCTCCGGGTCGTCGCAGACGACGCCGTCGAGCGTCACGTGGCCGCCGGCGATCAGGCCGGCGCATTCGCGCCGCGTGCCGAAACCCTGCGAATAAAGAAGCTGCGAAAGACGCATCTGTGCGTGCGCTGGTGCGGCGCGATGCGGCTCAGTAGTGCAGCTCGAGCGTCACCGCATGGTTCTCGGCGGTCGGCCAGGCGCGGCCGACGATGCGCTCGCCGTTGAATTCGCCGATGACCGCGCGGCCGGGCCGATCGGCGAGCTTCAGCTTCGCGGTCGAGAGCCCGGCAGTGCCCGGTGGGATGCCGTCGGGCGGACTCTTGCCGTCGAGAGCGATGCGGTCGCGCGGCACACCGAAATAGCCGCGCGGTCGCGACAGCACGATCACCGCCGCGGCGTCGCGGTCGGCATCGGCGATGCGCTCGGCGCGCAGATTGACGATGTCCGACGAACGCGGGAACGGCGAGCGATGGACGTGCGTGATCGCATAGCCCGGCGCGGTGATCACGAACTCGTGGCTCGTCTTCGGATCGGTCGCGAACGGTCCCCAGCGCCCATCGGCGCCGACGGTCTTGCGATGCACCGCCGGCCCGACTCGCTCGCCGGTCGCCGGATCGGTCGCATAGACCTCGAGCGTCGCGCCGACGAGCGGCAGATTGCTCGGGGATGCGCCCTGAACATTGTCGACACCGAAGCCGCTGACCTTGCCTTCGAGCACGACGCGGGCTTCGGGGATGATCGTGAGCTTCGCCGGCGAAGATCCGGTGATGAAGCGATAGGTCCGCTCGAACGCCTTCGGGCTGAACGACGTCTCGCGATGGTCGAGACCGGCGATCACGATGTTCTCGGCGCCCTTCAGCGCCGGGCCGTCGGCGGTCACGTTCGTCGCGAAGCCGGGGCGCTGGATCCAGACGCCGTCGGCCTGCGCGTACTTGTCGTTGTTGTCGGAGCGGATCGTCATCCAGCGCGGACCGGCCGTGACCTCGCTTCCGTCCTGCGCGTTCAGCTTCGTCAGGAAAGGGCCGGCGCCGTTGTACTCGTTGCCGGGTAGGTAGGCGGCGTCGGACCAGACGCCGTGGTTCGGCGTGCCGCCGATCACGACATGCGAGACCTTCGTGGCGCCGCCGCTTGCGACGTAGTTGCGGATCGCATAGCCGCCGCGCGAATTGCCGATCAAGACAACCTGCTTCGCGCCGGTCGACGCGAGCACCTTGTCGACTTCGGCCGCGAGGAAGGCCATGTGCTCCGCGGTCGAGCTCCGGCCCGGCTGTGCCTTCGCGTCGTCGGTGCGCGCCATCGGATACGGCAGGTCGATCGCATGCAGGCGCTCGCGCGGCCAGCCGTTCGATTCGAAGCGCCAGATCGTCGTCAGCCAGATGCCGGCGGTGTCGCCGTCGCCGTGCACGAAAACGATCGGCGGCAGCTCGGAGCCGCGACGCGACGGAAATGCGCACGCGCCGACGAGGACGGCGCCGATCGCGGCGGAAATCAGCAGCATGCGGCGGTTCAGGTTCAGGGTCATCGATCGTCTCCGCGAATGTTCTTTTCTGCGCTTCGGCACATGACGACGCGCGCAACGGATTGTTCAGGAATTCACGAGCTCGCCGGCCGCCGGCAGATTCGGCAGGCCGGCGCCGCCGATGCCGCGCGCGGCGCGCACGCCGCGCAGCACCGCGTCGGCGAGCACCGACGCGGCCAGCGCGCCGATCAAGGTCACGTTCGCCGGGCCGCTGCGCGCACCGGTCGCGAGCGCGAAGACGACGTCGCCGTCGGTCATCGTATGGACAGGATCGATGCTGCGCGCGAGGCCGTCGTGGGCCATCTGCGCGATCTTGTTGGCCTCGGCCTTCGTCAGGCTCGCGTCGGTCGCGACGACCGCGAGCGTGGTCGCGCTGCCGGCGCGCAGCGGCGTTGGCAGCTCGCCGCGCCGCAATGCGCGCATCGAGCCGAGCAGCGAAGCGCCGTCGGCAGTGCGTGCCCCGGCGACGATCTCGCCGCTCGCCGGATCGATCACGTCGCCGATTGCATTGACCGCGACGAGCGCGCCGACCGTGACGTCGCCGACCTTGATCGACGCGCTGCCGATCCCGCCTTTCATCGCGCGGCCGATGCCGAACAGCTTGCCGACCGTCGCACCGGCACCGGCGCCGACATTGCCTTGCGTGACCGACGCGGCACTCGCCGCTTCGCAGGCCGCATAGCCGGCCGCGGCGTCGGGCCGGATCGTCGGATCGCCGACCCAGAGATCGAACAGGATCGCGGCCGGGACGATCGGCACGCGGATCGGCGCGCCGGTCCGCGAATCGACGAGCGCGCCGCGGCCGACCTCGACGCCGATGCCGCGCTCGTCGAGCCAGCGCATCACGCCCCCGGCCGCGTCGAGCCCGAATGCGCTGCCGCCGGCGAGCACGATCGCGTGGACCTTCTCGATCGCATTCAGCGGCGACAGCAGCTCGGTCTCGCGCGTGCCGGGCGAGGCGCCGCGGACGTCGACGCCGGCGACCGCGCCGCCGTCGGCGA
>JBDTXV010000178.1:0-5446 GCA_040006015.1 Caldimonas sp. | reverse complement strand
ACCGGCATCGCCGCGCGTCAGACCTTGTCGCGCAATTCGCGGCGCAGGATCTTGCCGACCGGCGACTTCGGCAGGTCGGTGCGGAACTCGACGACCTTGGGGCGCTTGTAGCCGGTCAGGTTCGCTTCGCAATAGGCCCGCACGTCGGCTTCGGTGACGGCAGGATCGCTGCGCACGACGACGAGCTTGACCGCTTCGCCGGCCTTCGCGTCGGGGACGCCGACGACCGCGCACTCGAGCACGCCGGGCATCTGCGTGATCACGTCCTCGACCTCGTTCGGGTACACGTTGAAGCCGCTGACGAGGACCATGTCCTTCTTGCGGTCGACGATGCGGAAGTAGCCGCGCTCGTCGACGACGCCGATGTCGCCGCTGCGGAAGAAGCCGTCGGCCGTCATCACCTTCGCGGTCTCGTCGGGACGCTGCCAGTAGCCGGCCATCACCTGCGGCCCGCGGATCGCGATCTCGCCCGGCGTGCCGACCGGCACTTCGGCGCCGTCGTCGTCGAGCAGCTTGATCTCGGTGTTCGGCATCGGCAGTCCGATGTTGCCGCTGTACGCGGTGCTGTCGACCGGGTTGCAGGTCACCGACGGCGACGTCTCGGACAGGCCGTAGCCTTCGACGATCGGGCAGCCGGTCTTCTCGAGCCAGAGCTTCGCGGTCGCGCTCTGCACCGCCATGCCGCCGCCGACCGAGATCTTCAGATGGCTCCAGTCGACGGTGCCGAAGTCGGGGTGATGGGCGATGCCGTTGAAGAGCGTGCTGACCGCGGGAAAGCTGTGGAACTTCTCACCGGCGAGCTCCTTGAACATCGCCGGCAGGTCGCGCGGATTCGGGATCAGGATGTTGCAGCCGCCCATCCGCATCGCCAGCATCATGTTCGTGTTGAAGCCGAAGATGTGATAGATCGGCAGCGCGCAGATCGTCACGATCTGCTCGCCCGCCGGGATCTTCTTCAGCGCCGGCTGATACCAGGCCTCGGACTGCAGGATGTTCGCGACGAGGTTGCGATTGAGCAGCACCGCGCCCTTGCTGACGCCGGTCGTGCCGCCGGTGTACTGCAGCACTGCGATGTCGTCGGGTCCGATCTGCGCCGGCTTGAAGGTCTTGCCGCGGCCCTGCGCGAGCGCGTCGTTGAACGCGATCGAGCCGGGCAGGCTGAATGCCGGTACCGCCTTCCTGACCTTGCGCACGACGTAGTTGACGAGCATCGACTTCGGGAAGCCGAGCATGTCGCCGACGCCGGTCAGGATCACCTTCTTCGTCGGCACCGACGCGATCACCTGGCTCAGGGTCGCGCCGAAGTTCTCGACGATCAGGATCGCCTTCGCGCCCGAATCCTTCAGCTGGTGCTGGAGCTCGCGCGGCGTGTAGAGCGGGTTGACGTTGACGACGACATAGCCGGCCCGCAGGATCGCCGCGACCGCGACCGGGTACTGCGGCACGTTCGGCATCATCACCGCGATGCGGTCGCCCTTGTCGAGGCCGAGGCCCTGCAGGTAGGCCGCGAGCGCGCGCGAGGCATCGTCGACCTGCGCGAACGTGATCGCCTTGCCCATGAACCTGTAGGCATTGCGCGCGCCGTGCTTCGCGAAGCTCTCGTCGAGTAGCGCGACGAGCGACGGGTACTGCTCGACGTCGATCGTCGCCGGCACCCCGGCCGGATACTGCTTCAACCAGGTTTTTTCCATCGACGGCCTCCGCGGTGGCAAATTCTGACGGAGCGTCGCACGGCAGACCCTAGGGTCTTTCGATACTCGAGGGTGTTCCCGCCGACGCGCGCAGCGCAATCCGGCACGGGCGACCCGCAGCAGCGAATCGCACGGTGGAATCAGCGGGGCGCGCCGGACCCTTCGGCCTGCCAGCCGCCGCCGAGCGCCTGGATCAGCGACACCGCGCTCGACTGGCGTGCGAGCGCGAGCTGCAGCAGCGCGCGCCGCGCGTTCAACGCCGAGACCTGTGCGGTGACGACTTCGGTATAGCTCAGCTGGCCGGCCCGGTAGCGATTGCCGATCTGCGTCTCGGTCGCATCGGCTGCCGCGGAGGCCTCGCGCCGCAGCGCCTCCTGCTCGACCAGCACGCGCGTCGACGCGAGCTGGTCCTCGACGGCCTGGAACGCCGCGAGCACGGTCTGCCGGTAGCGTGCGATCGCCGCATCGCGGCCGGCTTCGGCACCGGCGACGCGGGCGCGGGTCGCGCCGGCATCGAACAAGGTCTGCGCGACCGAGACGCCGAGCGACCACAGCGTGCCGGAGGCGCCGAACAGATCGGCGACGCGCGTGCCGGCACTGCCGAGCGAGCCGCTCAGCGCGACGCTCGGGAAATAGGCCGAACGCTGGATGCCGATCTGCGCATTCGCCGCGGCGACGGCGCGCTCGGCCGCGGCGATGTCGGGCCGGCGTTGCAGCAGCAACGACGGCACGCCGAGCGGAATCGCCGGCACGCTGTCGTGCCAGTCGGCCGGGGCCAGCGCGAAGTCGGCCGGAGGCTTGCCGATCAGCACCGCGATCGCATGTTCGAGCCGCGCGCGCTGGCCCTGCAATGCGGCGAGATCGGCGCGCGTGTTCGCAAGCTGGGTCTGGGCCTGCAGCACGTCGGTCTTCGCGATCACGCCGGCCGCATAGCGGTTCTGCGTGATCTGCAGCGAGCGCTGATAGCCCTCGACGGTCGTCTGCAGCAGCGCGATCTCGGCATCGGCCTCGCGCAGCGAGAAGTAGTCGGTCGCGAGCGCGGCCTGCGCCGACAGGCGGGCGCCGGCGAGATCGGCTTCGCTCGCGGATGCGCCGGCTTGCGCCGCGTCGATGCCGCTGCGCAGGCGCCCCCACAGATCGGGTTCCCAGCTCGCGGCGAGGCCGAGCTGCAGCGCGGTTCCGGACGACGCGCTGCCGCTGCCGCCGGAGCGGCGCGCGCTCGCGTCGAGCCCGAGCGTCGGGAACAGCGACGCGCGCTGCTCGCCCACCAGCGCCTGCGCCTGCGCGTATCCGGCGACCGCGGCGGCGACGGTCTGGTTCGAGACCGTCACCTGCTCGACGAGGCGATCGAGCTCGGGGTCGCCGAACAAGGTCCACCACGTGCCGCGATCGAGCGCGTCGGCCGGCGCCGCCGGCAGCCAGAGCGCGTTGTCGGCCGGTGCTTCCTTGAACGCGGCCGGCACCGCGGTCTCGGGGACCCGATAGGCCGGGCCGACCGCGCAGCCGGCGAGCGCGACGCAGGTCGCGAGCATCGGGGCTCGCAGCGCCCGAAAAGTCCCCTCGTCTGCAGCATCTGACTTCATTCGATGGCGCGCCCTAGGTCGCGAGCGCGTCGCCGGCGCGGCTCAGGTGGCGCTCGTCGGGCGCGCGACGGCGCAGCTTGTCGAGCAGCAGGTAGACGACCGGCGTCGTCAGCAAGGTCAGCAACTGGCTCGCGATCAGGCCGCCGATGATCGCGACGCCGAGCGGCTGGCGCAGTTCGGCGCCTTCGCCGAAACCGATCGCGAGCGGCAGCGCGCCGAGCGCGGCGGCGAGCGTCGTCATCAGGATCGGCCGGAAGCGCAGCAGGCAGGCCTCGCGGACCGCGTCGAACGCGGAGAGCCCGCGCGCGCGCTCGGCTTCGAGCGCGAAGTCGATGATCAGGATCGCGTTCTTCTTGACGATGCCGATCAACAGGAACACGCCGATCAACGCGATGATCGAGAACTGCATCCGGAACATCAGCAGCGCGAGCACCGCGCCGACGCCGGCCGACGGCAAGGTCGACAGCACCGTGATCGGATGGACCAGGCTTTCGTACAGGATGCCGAGCACGAGGTAGATCACGACGATCGCGGCGACGATCAGCAGCGTCTGCTGCGACTGCGAGCGCTGCGCGGTCAGCGCGGTGCCCTGGAAGCCGCCGCGCACGTTGCCCGGCATCCCGATCTCGGCCTCGGCTTGCTTGATCGCCTGCTGCGCATCGTCGAGCGTCGCGCCTTCGGCGAGATTGAACGAGACCGTCGTCGCGACTTCGGTGTCCTGGTGGTTGATCGATGTCGCGGTCGCGCTCTCGACGAAGCGCGCGACCGCCGAAAGCGGCACCAGCGCCGTCGCGCTGTTGGCGAGCGCATTGCCGCTCGATGCGTCTCGCGAGCCGGGGTTGGCCGAGACCGCCGGCGTCGCGGCGGCCGCGAGGGTCGTGCTGCCGCTGCCGGCGCCGCCGACGGCAGCGCCGCCGGCCGTGGTCGTCGCGGCCGCGGTCGCCGCAGTCGCCTTCGCGAGAGTCGGCGCGCCCTTCGCGGCGACATAGACGTCGGCGAGCGCGTTCGGGCTCTGCGCATAGCGCGGATGCCATTCGAGAATCACGTGGTACTGGTTCAGCTCGTCGTAGATCGTCGCGACCTGGCGCTGGCCGAACGCGTCGTACAGCGCCGCGTCGATCGCGCTCGAAGTCAGGCCGAGACGGGCCGCGCTCGAGCGGTCGACCTCGACATTGGTCTCGACGCCGTTCTCGGCCTGGTCGGTGTCGACCTCGGTCAGCACCGATTGCTGCTTCATCGCGTCGGCGAGCTTGGTCGCCCAGATGCGCAGGTCGGCGAGGCTGTCGCTCTTCAGCGTGTACTGGTAGGTCGAGTTGCTTTGCCGCCCGCCGGCGCGCACGTCCTGGACCGGGTTCAGGAAGATCGAGAGGCCGGTGATGCGGGCGAGCTGCGGACGCAGCCGCGCGATCACCGCCTGACCGCGCTCGGTGCGCTGTCCGGCCGGCTTCAGGTTGACGAACATGAAGCCGCCGCCGGAGCGCGAGCCGCCGGTGAAGCCGACGACGGTGTCGACCGCCGGATCGCGGTGCACGATGTCGACGACCTGGCGCAGCTTCGTCGCCATCGCCTGCGACGAGATGCTCTGGTCGGCGCGCAGGCCGCCGTTCAGCCGGCCGGTGTCCTGCTGCGGGAAGAAACCCTTCGGCACGACGCTGAACAGATAAACGTTCAGGCCGACGACGGCGACCAGGATCAGCATCACCAGCGCCTTGCTCGCGAGGGCCCAGTCGAGGCTCGCCTCGTAGGCGCGCAGCACGAGGGCATAGCCGCGCTCGGCGACGCGGGCGACACGGCCCGGCGCGCGCACCGCTTCGGGCCTCAGCAGCCACGCGCACATCATCGGCGTCGTCGTCAGCGAGATCACCAGCGAGATCAGCACCGCGGCCGACAAGGTCACCGCGAATTCGCGGAACAGGCGTCCGGTCTGCCCCTCCATGAAGAGCAGCGGGATGAAGACCGCGACCAGCGAGATGCTGATCGACAGCACCGTGAAGCCGACCTCGCGCGCGCCGAGCAGCGCCGCCTCGAACCGTCCCATACCGGCCTCGATGTGCCGGCTCGTGTTCTCGAGCACGACGATCGCGTCGTCGACGACGAAGCCGGTCGCGACCGTCAGTGCCATCAGGCTCAGGTTGTTCAGCGAGAAGCCGAGCAGCAGCATCACGCCGAACG
>JBDTXV010000177.1:0-5455 GCA_040006015.1 Caldimonas sp. | reverse complement strand
GCGCGACGACAAGCTCTGGCCCGAGGCCGACTGGATCGCGCTCGGCCGGCGCGCGCGCGCCGACGGCTGGCGCATCGCGCTGCCGCAGGCCGGTGCGGCCGAGGCGGCGCGGGCGCAGCGCATCGCTGCGGCGCTCGGCTCCGCGGCGACGGTCTGGCCGGCGCTCGAGCTCGGCGCGGTGATCGACCGGATCGCGACCGTGCAAGGCGCGATCGGCGTCGACAGCGGTCTCAGCCATATCGCGGTCGCGCTCGGATTGCCGCATGTGCAGCTCTACAACTTCCCGACCGCGTGGCGGACCGGGCCGCAGATCGCGCACGGTCATCGCGATCAGGTTTCGGTCGAAGGCGCACCGGCGCCGGCGCTCGATGCGGTCTGGGACGCGTGGCAGCAGGTAAGGCCGGCGGACAGTGCGGTCGCCGTCGATGCGGACGAGCCGCAGGAGGCGCACGAGCCCGGCGCGGCCGCGCGTACGCAACCGCGCCCGGAACACGACAGATGACCGCACCCCGCGAGAGCCTCGCTCGCATCGCCTACGCCGGGCTGCTCGGACTCGTCGCGCCGGCGTATCTGCTGCGCCTGTGGTGGCGCGGTCGCGCCGAGCCGCTGTACCGGGTCGCGATCGCCGAGCGCTTCGGCCGCTATCGCGATCCGGGCGCCGCAGGCGCGGTCTGGATCCACGCGGTCTCGCTCGGCGAAACCCGCGCCGCGGCGGCTCTGATCGAGGCGCTGCGCGCGCGCCGTCCCGGGCTGCGCCTGCTGCTGACGCACGGCACCGCGACCGGCCGCGAAGCCGGCGCCGCGCTGCTGCGCGACGGCGACAGGCAGGCCTGGCTGCCGTACGACGCGGCGCCGGTCGTGCGCCGTTTCCTCGCTCATTTCCGGCCGGCGCTCGGCGTGCTGATGGAGACCGAGGTCTGGCCGAATCTGCTCGGCGCCGCGCGCGAACGCAGCCTGCCGATCGTGCTCGCGAACGCCCGCCTCAGCGCACGCAGCGAACGCCGCGGCCGCCGCCTCGATGCGTTGCTGCGTCCCGCGGCGGCGAGCCTCGCGCTCGTGCTCGCGCAAAGCGAAGTCGATGCGCGGCGCCTGCGTGCCGTCGGCGTGCGCGACGTCGTCGTCGCCGGCAATCTGAAGTTCGACATGACCCCGAACGCCGCGCAGCTCGCGCAAGGGCGTGCTTGGCGCGATGCGCTCGGCCGCGCCGTCGTGCTCGCCGCGGTCACGCGCGAAGGCGAAGAGGTGATGCTGCTCGCGGCCTGGCAGGCGCGCCCGGCGCCGCGGCCGCTGCTGCTGATCGTGCCGCGCCATCCGCAGCGCTTCGACGAGGTCGCGACATTGGTGCGCGCCGCTCAGCTGACGCTCGTGCGACGCAGCGCATGGACCGGTGCGCCGGCGCCCGATGCGGCCGCCGCCGATGTCTGGCTCGGCGATTCGATCGGCGAGATGGCGCGGTACTACGGGCTCGCGCAGGTCGCACTGCTCGGCGGCAGCTTCGCGCCGCTCGGCGGCCAGAACCTGATCGAGGCCGCCGCCTGCGGCTGCCCGATCGTGATGGGCCCGCACACGTTCAATTTCGCGCAGGCCGCGGAGCTGTCGCTCGCGGCCGGCGCGTCGCTCCGCGTCGCCGATATCGACGCCGGCGTCGGCGCCGCGCTCGCGCTGATCGGCACGCCGGCGCAGCCGCGAATGGCCGAGGCCGCGCTCGCATTTGCCGCGCAGCATCGCGGCGCCGCGGCGCGGATGGCGGACCGGATCGTCGCGCTGCTGTAGGCGCCGCGGCAGCGCGCGCGGAGCCGGCCAGTGCAAGCCTGCTCGTCGCGCGGCTTCAGTGCCGCCGCGCCCGCTCAGCCGAGCAGCGCGAGCGGCCGGATCGCCGCGCTGCCCGGAAACACCTCGTCGTCGAGGGTCCGGCTTGCGACCTGCAGGTGATCGGCGAGCACGCCCTTCAACACCGCGCGCAGATCGGTCGTCGTGCGCAGATCGCGGCCCTCGAAGCGCGCGCTCTTCGCGAGGCCGGGCCAGTCGGCGACGACTCGGCCGCCGGCGACCGCGCCGCCGAGCACGAACGCGGCGCCGGCGCTGCCGTGATCGGTGCCGAGCGTGCCGTTGATCGCGATCTCGCGGCCGAATTCGGTCGCGACGACGACGACGGTCCGCTTCCAGGCATCGCCGGCGACGAGCCCGTCGCGCAGCAGGTCGAGGCCGCCGTCGAGCTGGCGCAACAGGTTCGCGAGCGCGCCGTTCGGATTGGCCTGATTCGCATGCGTGTCCCAGCCGCCGAGCTCGAGAACCGCGGCCTGCGGGCCGTTCGGCTGCACGAGGAACCCGGCGGCGCGCCCGGCGAGCGCGGCGAATGCGCCTGGGCGCGCCGGGGCGGCGCCGATCGGCATCGCGCCGCCGCTCGTCGCGCCGCCCGGCGCTGCACCTTCGAAATGCAGCGCCCGCGCGCGCTGCAGCGCGGTCGCCAGCGTCGGATCGTCGAGATACATGCGCTCGAGCCGCGTGACGAGATCGGCCGACGGCTCCGGCAGCACCGACGGCGCCCAGGTATCGATCGCCGCGCTCCCGCGCAGCACCAGCGGCACCGCGGTCGACAGCGCGATGCCCTTCGCGCCGCTGCGGCCGAGCGCGCGGCCGAGCCATCCGGTCGAGAGCTCGTACGGACGCAGGCCGCCGCTCTCCAGCACCTGTTGCGCATCGAAGTGCGAGCGCTCGCGATAGGCGAGACCGACCGCGTGGATCACCGCGAGCTCGCCGCGCCGGTACATCCGGTGCAGCTGCACCAGCTGCGGATGCAGCGCGAACGACCCGTCGAGCGCGAGCGCCGCGGTCGCGATCTCGCCGAGCGCGCCGCGCGCCGCGGCGAAATCGGGGTCGCCCGGCGTCGGCGCCGCGGCGAGGCCGTCGAGGCCGCCGCGCAGGATCACGAACGCGAAGCGCGGGCCGCCGGCGCTTCCGCTCGCGGCGAGGCTGAGCCGCGACCAGCCGACCGCCGCACCGGCCGCGGCGCCGAGCAGTGCGCGCCGGCGTGGATCGACTCGATCGCTCATTGAAGTTCCTTCCAGGGGTTCAGGCGCGAGCGGAGGCGGCGCTGGTTCAGCGGCGCTGGAACTCGGGCGCGAGCAGCAGCAGCGCGAGCGCCTGCGGGCCGTCGGCCGCGCGCTCGATCTGCTCGCGCGTCGCGACGCCGAGCAGCGGACCGAGGCTCTGCGCCGCGAGCTCGCGCGCATCGATCGTGCGGCCGGCGCGCTCGGCGGTCCGCGTCGCCCATTCGACGCGTTTCCAGACCGCATCGGGGCCGAGCCAGTCGTCGGCGCGGTCGCTCCAGCCGGCCGGCGACGGTGCCGCATGGATGCGCTGGCCGAGCGCGCCGATGCCGGCGCCGTCGCCGCGCTCGAACATCCGCTCGCCGACGCCGAGCACGCGCACCGTCGAGATCACGAATTCCTCCGGCGTCTTCAGCTTGCGCAGCGGCATCTGCCACGCCTCGGGGCTACCGATCAGCTCGCGATACAGCGTCGGCAGATCGCCGTCGCTGCGCAGACAGGTCCGGGCGAGGCGTTCGACGAGCGGCTGCGGCGGATCGTCGGCGACGAAGTGGCGCGCGAGCTTCGTCGCGATGAAACGCGCGGTCGCCGGATGCCGCGCGAGATCGTGCAGCACCGCGCGCAACGCGTCGGGCCCTTCCGGATAGCTCTTGCCGAGCACGGTCTTCGCGCCCGGCTCGTGCCAGTTCGGATCGAACGGGACCGCGCGCGCGGCACCGTCGGCGCCGACGCGCCAGCCGCTCAGGACCGCGGCGAACGCGGTGACGTCAGCCTGGCCGTAGCCGTCGCGACCGCCGTGCGCGTCGCGTCCGCTGACCGCGCCGAGCGTGTGCAGCTCCAGCACCTCGCGCGCGAGGTTCTCGTTGATGCCGGTGACGCGGCGCGGCTCGCCGGCGCGCGCGGCGCGCTGCGCCTCGCGCGCGACGACGCGCGAGTTCGGCCCGGCCGACTGCGCGTTGTCGAGATAGCGCAGCATCGCCGGATGCGTCGTCGATGCGACGAGCAGGTCCTCGAACGAGCCGGCGATGTGCGGGCGGATCGCGTCGCGTTCGAACGCGCCGATCAGGCCGCGCGCGCTGCCCTTCTGCAGCGAGACCGTGAAGTGATTGGTCCAGAACAGCTGCAGCCGTTCCATCAGCGGCCGCGTCGACAGCGCCGCGCTGAGCAGATGCGAGCGCGCATCGGCGATGGTCGCCTCGCGGTAGTGGCCGGCGAGGAGCTGTTCGGCCGTCATTCCGGGCGGCGGATTTCGCGCCTGCTGGCGCTTCTCGCGTTCGGCCGCGATCAGCTCGAGCCCTTCGCGCGTCGAGAGCAGACCGGCGCCGCGCGGCGCATCGGCCGGGCCGATCTGCGCGAGCAGCCAGCCTTCGGGATCGCCCGCCGGCCCGCGCAGCGAAGGCTCGCCGAGGCCGAAGCGATGCGCCGCGAGCGCCGCGCGCAGCAGCGGAGGGTTGGACATCTGTTCTCTCCTGGCGCTGCCGACGATGCGGCCGCCGCGTCAAGCGGCGATGAGCGTCAGGTCAAGAAACGTTGCGCGGGCTCGCGCCGCCGACAGCGGATGCTCGTCCTTTGCGGGGATCAGGGCGCTAGCAGACGGTCGACCGCGGCGACGTCCTGTGCGGTCACGGCCCCGGCGGCCTGGCGCAGCCGCAGCGTGCCGACGAGCACGTCGTAGCGCGCCCGCGCGAGATCGCGGCGGGTCTGGAACAGCTGGGTCTGCGCATTCAGCACATCGAGGTTGACGCGCACGCCGACCCGATAACCGAGCTGTGTCGCCTCGAGTGCGAGCTGGCTCGACGATTCGGCGGCTTCGAGCGCGCGCACCTGCGCCGCGCCGGACGAGAGCGTATAGAAGGCCTGGCGCGTCGCCTGGCTGACGCCGCGGCGCGCGGCCTCGAGGTCGTTCTGCGAACGATCTTCGAGGACCAGCGTCTCCTTGACGCGGTTCTGGATCGAGCCCCCGGTGTAGAGCGGCATGTTGAGCTGGAAGCCGACGCTCGCGCTGCTGTTGGTGCCGACCTGCGAACCGAGCGCGCCGCCGATCGCGCCGCGTCCGCCGCCGAGGCTGCCGACCGCGTCGACGGTCGGCAACGCCGCGGCGCGCGCCTTCTGGGTTTCGAGGCGCGCGATCTCGAGCGCGATCTGCGCGCGCCGGATCGCCGGATGCCGGCTCTCGGCCTGGGCGACCCAGGCGTCGGCGTTGTCGGGCACCAGCGCCGGCAGCGCGACCGGCACCGCGAGCTGGCGCGGCACGACGTTCGCGCGCCCGACCAGCTGATCGAGCACGATCCGCTTCGTCACGAGGTCGTTGTCGGCGGCGATCTCCTGCGCGGTCGACAGGTCGTAGCGGGCCTGCGCCTCGCGCGTGTCGGTGATCGTCGCGGTGCCGACCTCGAAGTTGCGCT
>JBDTXV010000176.1:0-5501 GCA_040006015.1 Caldimonas sp. | reverse complement strand
GCGAGATCGACACCAACGTCGCCGAGCTCGACGCGCTGGTCGAGGAGGTGCTGCTCGCGAGCCGGCTCGATGCGAACGCCGAGCTCGCGCGACCGGAGCCGGTCGATCTGCTCGCGCTCGCAGTCGAGGAGGGCGCGCGCGTGCAGGCCGCGGTCGAGGGCCGGGCGCCGAGCTTCGTCGGCGACGAGCGGCTGCTGCGCCGCGCGTTGCGCAACCTGCTCGAGAACGCGCGCCGCTACGGCGGCGCCGACATCAGCGTCGCGATCGACGAGCGCGCGCGCGGCGACGGCGTCGACCTGCGCGTCTGCGACCGCGGCCCGGGAATTCCGGAAGCGATGCGCGAGCGCATCTTCGAGCCGTTCTTCCGCCTGCCCGGCCATGCCGAGCAGGCCGGCGGCGTCGGCCTCGGCCTGAGCCTCGTCAAGCAGATCGCCGAGCGCCACGGCGGGCGCGTGCGCTGCGAGGCGCGCGACGGCGGCGGCAGCTGCTTCGTGATCGAGCTGCCGGCGGCGCAGATGCACGCGGCTTGAGCGAGGTGTGAGCCCGCCTCAGCCCGTCAAGGACGAATTCCGACGCCTTCTGGGTGCGGCACCCGCGGATGACCAACGCGTTCGCGCGGCATACCAGCACGGGGTATTGCCGCAACTCGGATCACCTTTCGTCCATAAACCATAGGTTGCGGCCGCGATCTCGGCGCGCAAAAGTGTTCTGTGAAGGGCGGCCCGACGCCGTTGGCTTACTTTGCGCACCGCCCAACGACAGGAGATCACCAATGGCCGTTCGTCGATCCACGTCCGTCGCACCTTCCGTCCAGCAGTCAGGCTCTCAGCCTCGACTCGGCATGGTGATGCGCTTTACCCCCAAGGCAGCCGGCACCGGCGTGCGACACCTGGAAGCGGGCGGATTCCGCGTTGCCTCGTCGCGCGACTTCAAGAGCGCGACCGCGGTGCAGAGCGACTTCGGCGGCGCCGATGTCCAGTACTTCGAAAGGTTTGGCATTGCGATCATCCGTCGCGATGGCGAACGACTCAAGCCGATGCTCCAAAAAGCGATGGAGCAAAAGGTTGTCGCTGCGGTGCGCCCGGAACGGGTCTACCGGGTGCTCGGCGAACGGGGTGTCGAGGTTGATCCCTACTCTCTCCAGGCATCGGCTGGGCGCGGGGTTGCGGTGCCCGACTACCTGCGCGGTTACCGAGACGCGGTCAACCATCTCGTGGACCGCATGCTTCCCGACGGTGACCCCAGCGACGGAACGGCCGGGGTCGAACGTTTCGACGAGGCAGGCTTCACCTGGGGACTGCAGGCGATCAAGGTTCCCTCGAGCGCATTGACCGGCGCCGGCATCAAGATTGCCGTACTGGACACCGGGTTCGACGACTCGCACCCGGACTTCATCGGTCGCAGCGTGACCCAGAAGCTCTTTGCCAGCCAAAGCGTATCGAACGATGTGCATGGGCACGGTACCCACTGCATCGGCACCGCCTGCGGTCCGCAGCGCCCCACTGGCGTGCCGCGTTACGGCGTGGCTTATGACGCCGAAATTTACGCAGGCAAAGTGTTGGGCGACGATGGTTTCGGAACCGACCGCTCGATCATCGCGGGCATGGACTGGGCAGTGGAGCAGGGGTGCCAGATCATTTCGATGTCCCTCGGGGCCGCGACGAGCGTCGGCGACCAGCCTAATGACGACTATGAGCAGATCGGTCAGGTCTGTCTCGACGCAGGCACCCTGATTGTCGCGGCTGCCGGTAATGAGAGCATGCGCCCCGGAAAGATCCAACCCATCGGATCCCCGGCAAATGCGACCACCATCATGGCCGTCGCAGCGGTCGGCCAGACCTTGCGGATCGCCGATTTCTCCTGCGGCGGAATCAATTCGGGGCAGGAGGTCGACATTGCCGCCCCTGGCGTCGGCGTCTTGTCTTCTCTTCCCGGAGGCAAGCACGATCGCTGGAACGGCACCAGCATGGCGACTCCCCATGTGGCGGGAGTTGCCGCTCTCATCGCCGAGTCCGATGCAAAGTACCGGGGCTGGACCCTCTGGGCAAGGCTGCTTCAGCTGGCTCGACCGTTGAATTTGCCTGCACGTGACGTGGGCAAGGGCCTGTTGCAGGCGCCGCGCCGGTAGACTGGCAACATCGGGCAACGAGAACGTCCATGAAAGCTGCGCCACCCGGTCATACGGTCGATGTCACGGTCAGAGTCGATCTCGGAAAAGCCGCGGGTCGCTTCGACGAGATTGTCTTGTTGCTCGAGGGTTTGGGGCTCGCAGACGCCGCGCCGCATCCGCGCTTCGGGATCGTGAATGGCTCGGTGCCCGTCACCCAGGTCGCGGCGCTGCGCGGCGTCGCAGGCGTGACCTCGGTCCGCGAAGACAAGGTCTACGGGGCGCAGGCGCGCTGAACTCAGGATCCCGTCGGTTGGCAAGGTCACGGTCGGCGCGATTGTGCGCCGGGCGCCGCTCAAGCCGGCGCGGCGACCGGGTGCTCGGCGGCCTGTTGGCGCAGCACCGCGCCGAGCAGCCACACGAGAGCGGGCGCCGCGACGACGAGGCCGAACGTGGCCGCGGCCCAGAAGCCTTGCGCGCCGAGTAGCGCCGGCGGGCTGCGGCCGCCGACGTCGAACGCGAGCAGCGCGCCGCCGACCAGGCCGACGCCCCAGAGAACGACCGCGTTGATCACCAGCGGCAGTTTGACGATGCGGTATGCGCGCAGCACGAATGCGGCGACCGTCTGCGTCGCATCGGCGAGGTGGAACAGCGCGACCCAGGCGAGCAGCGGCAATGCCGCGGCGACGATCACCGGATCGTTGGTGTAGGCGTGAACGATGCCGGCGCGCAGCAGGTAGACCGCGGCTCCGGCGACCGCACCGCAGAGCACGCCGATGCCGACGCCGTGCCAGCCGAGCTGGTGCGCGCCGCTGCGGTCGCCGGCACCGATCCGCTGCGCGAGCAGCGTGCCGGCGGCGTTCGCGATCGCGAGCGGCAGCATGTACATCAGCGAGACCAGGTTGACCGCGATCTGATGGCCGGCGACCGGCGTCGCGCCGATGCGCGAAATCAGGAACGCCATGAACGTGAAGCCGGTGACCTCGATCAGCATCGACAGGCCCATCGGTACGCCGAGGCGCAGCAGCTCGACCAGTCGGGCGCGTTGCGGCTTCGCGATCGCGTCGCGCAGCCCGAAGCGCTCGTAGAACGGATCGCGGCGCGCGAGCCGCCATGCGAGCGCCATCTGCAACGCGATCACGATCGCGGTCGCGAAGCCGCAGCCTTGCGCCCCGAGCGCCGGTACGCGCAGCTCACCGAGCGGCGTCGGCAGCGCGAGCCCGAACACGAAGAGCGCGGTCAGCGGCAGCTTCAACACCAGCGCGCCGAGCTGCAGCGCCATCACCGCCTTCGGCCGCGACACCGCGATGTTGAACGAGCGCCACGCGGTGAAAAGCAGCGCCGCCGGCAATGCCAGCGCGAGCCCCGCGGTGTAGCCGCGCACCCGCTCGGCGACTTCGGGCGTCGCGTGCGCGAGGCGCAGGAACGGCTGCGGGAACAGCAGCAGCGCGCAGCCGCCGATCGAAAGCGCGAGCGCGAGCCACATTGCCTGGTGCAGCGCGCGGCCGCATTCGCGCAGCCGCCCGGCGCCGTATAGCTGACCGGCGATCGGCCCGAGCGCCATCACGATCCCCGCGAGACCGATGAAGACCGAGATGTATGCGGCGGCGCCGACCGCGAGCGCGGCCAGATCGAGCGCCGAGTGGCGCGCGACCATCACGGTGTCGATCGTGCTGAACGCGAGCACCGCGACCTGCCCGATGTAGAGCGGCCAGCCCAGGATCGCGATCTCGCGCGCGCTCTGCCGCAGCGCCGCGCCCGTCACGCGCCGGCTTTCTCGTCGGTGGGCGGCAGGGTTCGTTCGGCGTAGCGGTTGAAGCGCCACGCCGTGCCTTCCATCGTGATGCGGCGCCAGGTGTTGCGCTTCTCGGCCGGCGACATCTCGGTCCAGCGCTGGACTTCGTCGAAGGTGCGGCCGCAGCCCTTGCAGACGTCGTCGCCCTGGCTCGTCGAGCAGATCGCGATGCACGGCGCGTCGGGCAGGGTCGCGTACCAGTCGAGCCAGGCCGCGTGCGCGGCCGCCGGCATCGAGGCCTCGTCGCAGCCGGGCTCGTGGTAATAGACCATCAGCGCGTAGATCTCGGCCAGCGCGCGCACCTCTGCGCACGCGGTAATGCCGTCCGGCGACGGGCTGCGCTCGCGCCACCAGTTGATCGCGGCTTCGATGTCGGTGATGTGGATCGCGGCCATCAGCCCATCAGAATAGCCGCTCGCGGCACCCGCGCTGCGACGCGGGTCGTCGGCGCAGCGTCAGGCGGCGATCGTCAGGCGCGCCGGACCGGCGGTCATCTCGCCGACGACCGCGGCACTCGCGAAGCCCTCGGACCTGAAGATGCGCAGTACGTCGTCGAGCGCGGCCGGCACACAGGCGACCAGCAGCCCGCCGCTGGTCTGCGGATCGGTCAGCAGCGCGCGGTCCGATGCCGCGAAGCCGTCGGGCAGCGCGATGTCGGCGCCGTAGCTTTCCCAGTTGCGGCCCGAAGCGCCGGTCACGTGGCCGCTGGCGGCGAGCTCGCGCACGCCGGCGAGCAGCGGCACTCGGCTCCAGTCGATGCGGACACCGGACTTCGCGCCGCGCGCGAGCTCGAGCGCGTGGCCGGCGAGGCCGAAGCCGGTCACGTCGGTCAGCGCGTGCACGCCGGCGAGATCGGCGAGCGCGATGCCGGGCGTGTTCAGCTGCGTCGTGTTCGCGATCATCTGCGCGTAGCCGGCCGGCTCGAGCGCATCTTTCTTCAGCGCCGCCGACAGCACGCCGACTCCGAGCGGCTTGCCGAGCACGAGCAGGTCGCCGGCCTTCGCGCCGGCGTTGCGCTTGACCTTGCTTGGGTGGACCAGCCCGAGCACGACCAGGCCGTAGATCGGCTCGACCGAATCGATCGTGTGGCCGCCGGCGATCGGAATGCCGGCCTCGGCGCAGACGCTTTCGCCGCCTTTCAGGATGCGCGCGATCGTGTCGAGCGGAAGCACCGAGATCGGCATCCCGACCAGCGCGAGCGCGAGGATCGGCTTGCCGCCCATCGCATAGACGTCGCTGATCGCGTTGGTCGCCGCGATCCGGCCGAAGTCGTACGGATCGTCGACGATCGGCATGAAGAAGTCGGTCGTCGCGATCAGCGCCTGCTCGTCGTTGAGCTTGTAGACCGCGGCGTCGTCGGCGGTCTCGATGCCGACGAGCAAAGCTGCAGGCACCGGGAAGCCGCTCGATCCCTTCAGGATCTCGGCGAGCACGCCGGGCGCGATCTTGCAGCCGCAGCCGCCGCCATGCGAAAGCGAGGTCAGGCGGACGGCGGAAGGTGAGGTCTGGTTCATGTCGTTCATTCGGGTCGGGACAATTCGGATCGGATCAACGCGACGAGGCGCCGCTCTTCCTCGGCCGGTTCGAACAGCGGTGCGC
>JBDTXV010000175.1:0-5501 GCA_040006015.1 Caldimonas sp. | reverse complement strand
TCGGCTCGATCGTGCAGAACGGATAGTTCTCGGCCGCGATGCCGGCCTTCGTCAGCGCATTGAACAGGGTCGACTTGCCGACGTTCGGCAGGCCGACGATGCCGCATTTGAGGCTCATGGGGAACTCGGGAAAGAGGGACGGCGCGAGCGGCGCAGCCCGAAGAAACGGAGCGCGCACCCGGCGCGCCGCGGAGCGCGAATTCTAGTCGCCGCGTCCGGTCGGGCCCTAGTCGAAGCGATAGCTCGCGCGGCCGTTGACACCGACGCGCAGCGAGCGCTCGATGCCGTCGACGACGATCGCGTTCATTCCGAACGTGACCTGGCCGCCGGCGCGCGGGTCGGCCCGATACCCGGCCAGCACCGCGCCGACCGCATGGCCGGCCTCGCCGGTCGCCGGATCGACGTCCGGGATCGGGCAGCGCGCGCACGGCTTGACGAGCTTCAGCCGGATCGGCCCGGCGTCGGTCGCGAAGACGATCTCGTCGAGCGCGTCCTCGCCGTGCGCGTCGAGGCCGTCGACGACGAGGTTCGGGCGGAAGCGCGCCATCGTCACGGCGGCTTCGCCGGCCGCAACGAGGCGTCGGTTCACTTCGGCGAGCGACGCGCTCGATGCGACGAGCAGCGGGAAGCCGTCCTGGAACGCGTTCTCGGCCTGCACTTCGCCGGTCCAGCGGCGTTCGGACAGGCGTTTCTGTTCCGGGTCGAAGCGCACCATGCGGAGCTCCGAGCCGAGGAAATCGCTGAACCAACGCGCGGCGAGGTCGCCCATGTCGTAGGCCGCGACCGTCTCGCCCCAGAGGCGCGCCGATGCCGGCTTCTCGACCGTGTCGAGCGCGATATGCAGTGCCAGCATCCCCGGCGCGCGCAGCACCATCTCGTACGTCTTCAAGGTCGGCCGGACCAGCGCCATCCGCGGCAACTGGCGCTGCGTGACGAACTCGCCGGTCGCGTCGACGAGCATCCAGGTGCGGTCGAACTCGAATCCGGTCTCGATCAGCAGCGTCTCGGCGAGCTCGATTCCGGCACACGATTTGATCGGGTGGATGTGGATCGAGTTCACGCGGACAGCAACGTCGCTCACGGCCTGGTCTCTCTCGAAGCGGAAAGAGCGGAATTGTGACCGGACCCATCGGCGTGGCCGGGAGGCGGCGTCCTTACAATCGAGCGATGAACGCATTCGATGTGCAGGTGCACGGCGCCGGCATCGTCGGGCACAGCCTGGCGCTGGCGCTGGCCCGCCTCGGTCTGAAGGTCGCGCTGCGCCGCGATGCCGCGGCCGCCGGCCGGGCCGACGATGTGCGCGCCTATGCGTTGAACCCGGCCTCGGTCGCACTGCTGCGCTCGCTGAAGGTCTGGGACGCGTTGCCGGCGCACGCCGCGACCGCGGTCTACGACATGCAGGTGCATGGCGACGCGAGCGGCGCGGCGCTCGAATTCTCGGCCTGGGAACAGCGCGTCGGCGCGCTCGCGACGATCACCGATGCGGCCGTGCTCGAACGCGAGCTCGCCGCCGCGGTGCGCTTCGCGCCGCACGTGACCTTCACCGACAGCGATGTCGACGCATCGCTGACCGCGATCTGCGACGGCCGCGCGTCGGCGCGCCGCGACTCGCTCGGCGCCGGGTTCGAACGCCACGACTACGGCCAGCGCGCGATCGCGGCGCGGCTCACCGCGGCGCAGCCGCACCGGGGCATTGCGCGCCAGTGGTTTCGCGCGCCGGACGTGCTCGCGCTGTTGCCGTTCGATGCGCCGCAGCCCGGGCATTCGTATGCGCTGGTCTGGTCGCTGCCGGACGCGCGTGCCGGCGAATTGCTCGCCGCCGATGCGCCGGCCTTCGAACAGGCGCTGATGCAGGCGACCGGGGCCGACGCGGGCGAGCTGAAGCTCGCCTCGGCGCGCGCCGCGTGGCCGCTGCAGCTCGGCCGCGCCGAGCGCTGGTGCGGGCGCGGCTGGGTGCTGCTCGGCGACGCCGCCCATGTCGTCCATCCGCTCGCCGGCCAGGGCCTGAACCTGGGCCTCGCCGACGTCGCGATGCTGGCCCGTGTGATCGCCGCGCGCGAGCCGTGGCGCGAGCTCGGCGACGAGCGCCTGCTGCGCCGCTACGAGCGCGAGCGCGCGGCGCCGACCTGGGCGATGGGCGAAATGACCGACGGCCTGCTGCGCCTCTTTTCGCATCGGTCGCCGGCGCTTGCGGAACTTCGCAATCGCGGGCTGACTCTCGTCAATCGATTGACTCCGCTGAAGCGCTGGCTGACCGGCCAGGCGCTCGGCTCCTGAAGGCTCCCCATGCACAAGCACCTCGTTTCCATCGCGACCGCGTTTGCGCTCGGTCTGTTCGCGCTCGGCGCGACCGCGCAGGAAGCGGCGATCCGCAAGAACATCGCCGAGCGCATCCCCGACTTCCCGAAGATCGACGAAGTCACGAAGACGTCGATCCCCGGCATCTACGAGCTGCGCGTCGGCGTCGATCTGTTCTATTCCGACGAACAGGGCAACTATCTGTTCGAAGGCCAGGTGATCGATACGCGCACGCGCACGAACCTGACCGAGGCGCGGATCGCGAAGCTGACCGCGATCGATTTCTCGAAGCTGCCGCTGAAGGACGCGATCGTCTGGAAGCAGGGCAGCGGCGCGCGCAAGCTCGTCGTGTTCGCGGATCCGAACTGCGGCTACTGCAAGAAGTTCGAGAAGGATCTGCAGCAGGTCAAGGACATCACCGTCTACACGTTCCTGTATCCGATCCTCGGCGGCGATTCGCCCGAGAAGGCGCGCAACATCTGGTGCGCGAAGGACAGCACGAAGGTCTGGCGCGAGTGGATGATCGACGGCACGCCGATCCCGGCGACGGCCGCGGCCGGCTGCGACGCGTCGGCGCTGCAGCGCAACTTCGCGATGGGCAAGAAGTACCGCATCAACGGCACGCCGGGCCTCGTCTTCGAGGACGGCACCAACAAGCCCGGCGCGCTCGGCGCCGCGCAGCTCGAGCAGTTGCTGACCTCCGCCCGGGTCAACAAGGGCTGACGAGGGCGCGCCGCGGCGAACGGCCGCTGCGGCCGCGAGCGCGGTGCGGGCAGCCCTGCGAGGCCGGCCGTCACGCGTAGCGCAGCTCGCCGGTCTTGCCGCGGAACACGCGGTACGAAAAGATCGTGTAGCCGGCGATCGCCGGCACCGAGATCACGACGCCGACGAGGATGAACTTCAGCGCCCCAGGGCTGCTCGCGGCCTGCCAGATCGTCAGCCGGTCGATCACGACGAACGGATAGATGCTGTAGGCGAGGCCGAGAAAGCCGAGCACGAAGACGCCGATCATCAGCACGAACGGCAGCCAGCTGAGCGGGCCGCGAACCGCGCGCGTCGTGAGCAGCGCGCGCACCGTGTAGAGCGCGACGCCGGTGACGAGCGGGATCGCCATCAGCGCGATCAGCTCGGGCAGCGCGAACCAGCGCTCGCGCACGGTCCGGCTGATCCACGGCGTCGCCATCGAGATCAGGATCAGCCCGGCGACGACCGGCGGCCACGCGATCCGGGCCCAGCCGATCGCCTTCTCCTGCAGCTCGCCTTCGGTCTTCATCACGAGCCAGAGCGCGCCGAGCAGCACGTAGGCGGCCGGCAGCGCCGCGGCGATCGCGGCCGCGAAGAGCGGGTAGTTCCAACCGACGCCGAAGCCGCTGACGTAGCGGCCGAGCATCCAGCCCTGCGACGCCGCGGCGAGCGTCGAGCCGGCGAAGAACAGGCGGTCCCAGGTCGTCTTGTGGCTCGCCTTCGCCTTGACCCGGAAGTCGAACGCGACGCCGCGCAGGATCAGCCCGATCAGCATCAGCGCGACCGGCAGATAGAGCTCGGTCAGCACGAGCCCGTGCGCCTTCGGAAACGCGACCAGCAGGATGCCGATGCCGAGCACGAGCCAGGTCTCGTTCGCGTCCCAGAACGGTCCGATCGACGCGATCAGCGTGTCCTTCTCGGCATCGGTCGCGCGCGGCATCAGCATGCCGACGCCGAGGTCGTAGCCGTCGCTGACGACGTAGACCAGCATCGCGACGCCCATCAGCGCCATGAAGATGATCGGCAGCATCTGGTCGAAGCTCATTACGCTCATCGCAGTCTCCAGCGTCGCGGCCGTGCGGGAGCGCTCATGCCGGCCGTCCCGACGACGCCGGGACCGGCGGCGTGATGATGCCGGGCGGCGCCGCGGCCTGCTCGCGCTCCTCGTCGCCGATGACCTTCTCGGGCTGCTCGGCCATGTACTTCAGCACCGTCATGTAGGCGACGATCAGCGCCGCATAGACCGTGACGTAGAGCGCGAGCGTCGTCGCGATCAGCGGCGCGGCGATCTTCGACGCGACTTCGGCGGTGCGGATCAGCCCGTAGACGATGTACGGCTGGCGCCCGATCTCGGTCACGTACCAGCCGGCGACGGTCGCGACCCAGCCGGCGAACGTCATCGCCGCGAGGACGCGCAGCAGCGGGCGCGGCAGCTTCTCGGCCTGCCAGCCGGCGCGCCGGTAGAGCCACCAGCCGCTCCAGCTCGCGACCAGCATCAGCACGCCGACGCCGACCATCAGCCGGAATGCGAAGAAGAGCGGCAGCACCGGCGGATGGCGGTCGCGGAAATCGTTCAGCCCCTTGATCTCGCCGTCGGCGTCGTGGGTCAGGATCAGGCTGCCGAGGCGCGGCACCGCGAGCTCGTAGCGGTTCGTGCGCGTCGCCTCGTCGGGAATCGCGAACAGCAGCAGCGGCGCGCCGCGCTCGGTGTTCCAGACCGCCTCGAGTGCGGCGATCTTCTGCGGCTGGTGGCGGAGCGTGTTCAGGCCGTGGAAGTCGCCGACGACCATCTGCAGCGGAATCGCCACCGCGGCCAACGTCAGCCCGACGCGCAGCACGCGCGGCGCCGAGCGCGCGGCGACGCCGCGCAGCAGCTGCCACGACGCGATCCCGATCAGGAAGAACGCGACCGTCAAGGTCGACGCGAGCAGCATGTGCGTGAAGCGATACGGGAACGACGGGTTGAACAGCACCTCGAGCCAGCTCTTCGCGTGGAACTCGCCGGCGATGATCTCGTAGCCGACCGGGGTCTGCATCCACGAGTTCAGGCTCAGGATCCAGAACGCGCTCATCGTCGTGCCGATCGCGACGAACAGCGTCGACATCAGATGCACGCGCTCGCTGACCTTGCCGTGGCCGAACAGCATCACGCCGAGGAAGCCGGCCTCGAGGAAGAACGCGGTCAGCACCTCGTAGCCGAGCAGCGGCCCGGCGATGTTGCCGGCCTTCTCCATGAAGCCCGGCCAGTTCGTGCCGAACTGGAAGCTCATCGTGATGCCGCTGACGACGCCGAGCGCGAAGCTCAGCGCGAACACCTTGGTCCAGTAGCGGTACGCGTCGAGCCAGCCCTGGTCGCCGCTTTTCAGCCAGCGCAGCCGGAAGAACAGCAGCACCCAGCCGAGCCCGATGCTGATCGTCGGAAACAGGATGTGGAACGTGATGTTGGCCGCGAACTGCAT
>JBDTXV010000174.1:0-5502 GCA_040006015.1 Caldimonas sp. | reverse complement strand
ACGACGGCGGCTATCGGCGGCCCGAGCTGTGGCTGTCGATGGGCTGGGACTGGGTCCTCGACGGTGCACGCCACGCGCCGCTGTACTGGCGCGAGCGCGACGGCGAGTGGCTGAACCACACGCTGCAGGGGCTGGTCGAGATCGATCCGCGCACGCCCGTCTGTCATCTGAGCTATTTCGAAGCCGACGCGTATGCGCGCTGGGCCGCGGCGCGGCTGCCGACCGAGGCCGAATGGGAGTTCGCGGCACGGCGCCTGCCGCGCATGCCGCGCGGCAACTTCGCCGATCGCGGCGCGTTCCATCCGCTGCCGCATGCCGATCCGGAGGTCGGCGTGCCGGTGCAGATGTTCGGCGACGTCTGGGAGTGGACGCAGTCGAGCTACGCGCCGTATCCGGGCTATCGGCCGCTGCCGGGCGCCGTCGGCGAATACAACGGCAAGTTCATGTGCAACCAGTACGTGCTGCGCGGCGGTTCCTGCGCGACGCCGTCGGGACATGTGCGCGCGAGCTACCGCAATTTCTTCCCGCCCGAAGCGCAGTGGCAATTCAGCGGCCTGCGCCTGGCGCGCGACGCTCGAGCGACGTGATGCGCAGGTCGCGGCAGGGTTCGATCGGCTTCGCCGGGGCGGCGCGAGAACGCTGAACGACCGACGGCGCTAACGAAGGTCGCGCCGCCCGTCGTTCTGACCGCAACGCCGCCGTCGCTCGGCGGCGTAGTTCGATCAGGCCAATGCAGGGACGCTCCCGCGGCGGCCGCTGCCCGTCCGGCGCGAATCGATGCTCCATGCACCGGGTCCGAACGCGGCCAGCACCAGCAGGCCGCCGGCGACCGAGATGTTCTTCATGAACAGCAGGTTCTGGACCATCCGCTGCGCTTCGGGCACGGCCCAGAAATCGTGAAAGATCAGCGACGCGATCACCGTGAAGCCGGCCAGCGCTAGCGCGGCCCAGCGCGTGTAGAAGCCGAACAGCAGCGCGAGGCCGCCGCCGAGCTCGAGCAAGGCCGCTAGCGTCGCGAGCAGTTCGGTTGCCGGAATGCCTTTCGACTGCATGTACGCGACGGTGCCGGCGAAGCCGGTCAGCTTGCCGAAGCCGGCGAGCACGAACATCGGCGCGAGAAGGAAACGGCCCATCAGGGCCAGCGGGTTTTGCAGGGAATCGGTCATGGTCTTCATGTCGTTGGGGGGGTCGGGGAGTTGAGGAGGGAAAAAACCGGAATTCAGTTCAGGTCGAAGACGAGGAGCTCGCCGGCCTCGCCGTTCGCGATCGTCAGCTCGGCTTCGTGTTCGAGACGAAGCGCATCGCCGGCGTCGAGCCGCCGGTCGTTGACATCGACGCGGCCGCGCACGACGTGCACATAGGCCTTGCGCGCGGGATCGAGCATTTGCACGGCGCGTTCGGCGCCGTCGAAGAGTCCGCTCCAGATCGACGCGTCGGCATGGATCGTCACCGAGCCGTCGCGACCGTCGGGCGACGCGACCAGGCGCAACTGGCCGCGCTTGCCTGCGTCGGCGAAGTGGCGCTGCTCGTAGCCGGCATCGATGCCGATCTTGCTCGGCTCGATCCAGATCTGCAGAAAATGCGTCGTCGCGTCGGCCGCGTGATTGAACTCGCTGTGCCTGACGCCGCGGCCCGCGCTCATCCGCTGCACGTCGCCGGGACGGATCACGCCGCTCGCCGCCGCATCGGCCTGGCCGGTGCCGAGACTGTCCTTGTGCGCGAGCTCGCCGGCGAGCACATAGCTGACGATCTCCATGTCGCGATGGCCGTGGGTGCCGAAGCCTGTGCCCGGTGCGATCCGGTCCTCGTTGATCACGCGCAGATTGCCGAAGCCCATGTGCTTCGGGTCGTGGTAGTCGGCGAACGAGAAGCTGTGAAAGCTCTTCAGCCAGCCGTGATCGGCAAAACCGCGATCGGATGACTTGCGCAACGTGATCATCGATGTTCCTTCCGGAACGAATGTAGGTCCCGCGGCGCGATCGAACGATCAGCCGCTGTTGAGGACTTCGTTCAAATAAAATGAACGAGAGCGTCGCCGATGGCCCAAAACCGCAATGTCCTGACCCCGGAAGCGCTCTCGATGATGGACGTCATCGCGCGCACCGGGAGCTTCGCCGCGGCAGCGCGCGAGCTCGGCAAGGTGCCCTCGTCGCTGACCTACAGCGTGCGCCAGCTCGAGGACGCGCTCGACGTGCTGCTGTTCGACCGGCGTTCGCGCCAGGCGCGTCTGACCGCGGCGGGCGAGGAGCTGCTGAGCGAAGGCCGGCGCCTGCTCGAGCAGATGGATGCGGTCGCGAACCGGGTCAAGCGCGTCGCGACCGGCTGGGAGGCGCAGCTCAGCATCGCGGTCGACGGCGTAATCTCGCGCGTGACGATCCTCGAGTTGTGCGAGGCCTTCTTCGCGATCGAGCGGCCGGCCGCGAAGGAGGCAGCCCTGCCCGACGCCGACGGGACGCCGTTCGCGCGCGGGCCCGGAACGCGCTTGCGTCTGCGCACCGAAGTGATGGCCGGAACCTGGGAGGCGCTCGTCACCGGCGAGGCCGATCTCGCGATCGGCGTCGGCATCGGCCGCGAGCCGATCCCCGGCGTGCACGTCAAGGAGATCGGCACGATGGCGTTCGTCTTCGCGGTTGCGCCGCATCATCCGCTCGCCGCGGCGACGGCGCCGATCAGCGACGCCGAGCTGATGCGCCATCGCGCGGTCGCGGTCGCCGATTCGGCGCAACGCCTCGCGCCGAACACCGTGAACCTGCTGCCGGGGCAGGACGTGATGACGGTCAGCAGCACGCCGATCAAGCTCGAGGTGCAGTTGCGTTGCCTCGCCTGCGGTTTCGTGCCGGAGCCGATGGCGCGCGAGCACATCGCCGCCGGCCGGCTCGTCGTCAAGGAGGTGCAGCGTGCGGTGCAGGTTGCGACGCTCGGCTATGCGTGGCGCGCGCCGACCGGCGCTGCAGGGGCACGCAAGCAGCCGCTGGGCATGGGCCTGCGCTGGTGGCTCGAGCGGCTCGAAAGCCCGGCGACGCGACAGGCACTGCTCGAGCGCCACGGCAACCTGCACTCGGGGAGCATGCTGTAGCCGTGCGGGCGTCACCTCGGCGCGCGCGGCGCGATCGCCGTTCCCGAACCGATCGAGTAGGCTGATCGCCGTGGCTTACATCGGGCGCTTCGCGCCGTCTCCGACCGGTCCGCTGCATGCCGGCTCGCTGCTGGCCGCGCTCGCGTCATGGCTCGATGCCCGGGCGCACCGCGGACGCTGGCTGGTCCGGATCGAGGACGTCGACCTTCCGCGCTCGATAGCCGGTGCGGCCGAGACGATCCTGCGGCAGCTCGCGGACTGCGGCCTCGTCCCCGACGAAACACCGGTAGCGCAGTCGACGCGCGACGGCCTCTATGCCGCCGCACTCGAGCGCCTCGTCGCCGACGGCTGGGTTTATCCGTGCGGCTGCACCCGGCGCGATCTCGCCGAAGTCGCGGCGCAGCGAGGCGATCTGCGCGAGCGCCACGCCGAGCTGGTCTACCCCGGCACCTGCCGCGACGGCCTGCGCGGCAAGCCGGCGCGCGCGGCGCGGGTGCTCGCCGCGGCCGCGCTGGAAACACCTTCTGTGCCGCTCGTCGTCCACTGGGTCGACCGCCGCCTCGGACCGCAAAGCCAGAACGTCTCGCGCGAAGTCGGAGACTTCATCGTGCGCCGCGCCGACGGTCTCTGGGCCTATCAGCTCGCGGTCGTCGTCGACGATGCCGCGCAGCGGATCACGCACGTCGTTCGCGGCGAGGATCTCGCCGACAACACCGCGCGCCAGATCCATCTGCAACGCGTGCTCGGCTACGCGCGACCGTCCTATCTGCACACGCCGCTCGTGCTCGGCGCCGACGGCGAGAAGCTGTCGAAGCAGAACGGCGCTCGACCGCTCGACACCACGCAGCCGGTCGACTTGCTTCGAGCCGCCGGCTCGCGGCTCGGGATCAGGGTCGATGCCGCCGATGTTCCGGGCTGGCTGGCGCAGGCAACGGCGCAATGGCGCTCGCTCTGGGCCGACCCTTCGGCGCGTCCGGCCGACGCGCGGGACTGAACCGATCGCGCGCACCGACGGTGGCGCGGCTGGCATGATCGGGGCATCCGACTCAACGACGAAAGGTTCGACGATGGACAGCACCGCTTCCGGCCTCCAGATCAACGACACCGTGACCGGGACCGGGGAGGTCGCCGAAGCCGGCCAGAACGTCTCGGTCCACTACACCGGCTGGCTCTACAACGACGGCGTCAAGGGCGCGAAGTTCGACTCGAGCAAGGACCGCAACGACCCGTTCTCGTTCGAGCTCGGCGCCGGCATGGTGATCCGCGGCTGGGACGAAGGCGTGCAGGGGATGCGGGTCGGCGGCACGCGCGTGCTCGTGATCCCGCCGGCGCTCGGCTACGGCACGCGCGGCGCCGGCGGCGTGATTCCGCCGAACGCGACGCTGATGTTCGAGGTCGAGCTGCTCGACGTCTAGCGCCGCAATGCCGATCCGCTACGACATCACCCACACGACGGTCTACAGCTACCGCCAGCCGGTGACGTTCGGCGAGCATCGCGTGATGTTCCGGCCGCGCGACAGCCACGACTTGCGCGTGCTCGCGACCGACCTCGACGTCTCGCCCGATTGCGACGTGCGGATGATCCAGGACCCGCACTCGAATTCGGTCGCACTGGTGCAGCCGCTCGAGGCGGCCGACGAGTTGCGCATCGTCTGCAGCTTCACGATCGAGCACGCCCACACGAACAATCTCGAGCTTCCGCTCGCGCCGAGTGCCGAGATCTTTCCGTTCGCCTACAGCGTCGACGAGCGCTTCGATCTGGAGCATTACCTGCGTCCGGCCCACGACGATACGGGCGGCGAGCTGACCGCATGGGCGCGCCAGTTCATTCGCACCGACGGGCCGACCGGCACGCGCGACCTGCTGGTCGCGATGAACCAGCACATCCGCGAGCAATTCCTCTATTCGGCGCGCGACGAGGAAGGCACTCAGGAGCCGAACCGCACGCTCGAACTCGGCGCGGGCTCGTGCCGCGACTTCGCGCTGCTGATGATGGAGGCCGGGCGCCGTCTCGGCATCGCGACCCGCTTCGTCTCGGGTTATCTCTACGACCCGGCGCTCGACGGCGGCACGCAGGGCGACACGCTCGGCGCCGGCTACACGCATGCATGGCTGCAGGCGTATCTGCCGGGCGCCGGCTGGGTGCCGTTCGATCCGACCAACAACCTGCTCGGCGGCAGCCAGCTGATCCGCGTCGGCGTCGCGCGCCACCCGTCGCAGGCCGCGCCGATCTCGGGCAGCTGGTTCGGCGAAAGCGGCGACTACCTCGGCATGTCGGTGAGCGTGATGGTGCAGAAGCGGGCATGACGGTGAACGGCGTGCGACGAGACGAGGCTCAGGCGTAGCGGGAGGCGGGCGTCGGAACGCGGCGCGGCAAATCGCGACGCACCCGGCAATTTCACGCGCTCTCGCGGCGACGATCGTCG
>JBDTXV010000173.1:0-5559 GCA_040006015.1 Caldimonas sp. | reverse complement strand
GATCGACCTTCGCGCCGACCTCGTGCAGCTTCATCTCGGCGATGAAGCGGCTCGGCACGCCCTGCACCGTGTCGCGGCCGCGCTTGCGCCGCCGCAGCGTGCTGATACCGAGCGTCGAGCGCGCGCGCGTGATCCCGACGTACATCAGCCGGCGCTCCTCCTCGAGCCGCTGCGCGGTCATCTCGTCGTCTTCGCTCCTGAACGGCAGCAGCCCTTCGTTGACCCCGGCGAGCACGACGTGCGGCCATTCGAGGCCCTTCGCCGCGTGCAGGGTCGACAGCGTGACGACGTTCTGCTCGTCGCCGCGCTCGGCCAGGCTGACGATCACCGAGATCGTCTGCGCGACGTCGAGCACGCTCTTCTTCTCCGACTCGAACGTCGCGCCGCCGTCGTTCTCGATTGCGCCGCCGCAGCGCTTCGCGATCCAGTCGACGAAATCGAGCACGTTGGTCCAGCGGCTCGCGGCGAGCCTTTCGCTGTCTTCGCCGTCGCGCAGATGCGCCTCGTAGCCGATCTCGGCAAGCCAGCCGAGCAGCAGCGCCTTCGCGTCTTCGGCGCCGGTGGTCTGGCGCGCGCGGTACTGCAGCTCGTTGATGCTGCGGCCGAACTCGTGCAGCGAACCGACCGCGCGCGTCGAGAGCACGGTGCCGAGCGTATCGGCGAACAGCGTCTCGAACAGGCTCGTCTTCCAGCGCGTCGCGAACTGGCCGAGCGTCGCCAGCGTCTGATGGCCGATGCCGCGCTTCGGCGTCGTCACCGCGCGCAGAAACGCCGGGTCGTCGTCGTTGTTGACCAGGAGGCGCAGCCACGCGCACAGGTCCTTGATCTCGGCGCGATCGAAGAAGCTCTGCCCGCCGGAAACCTTGTACGGGATCAGCGCCTTGCGCAGCGCCTTCTCGAGCACGCGGGCCTGATGGTTCGCGCGATAGAGCACCGCGAAGCTCGTCCACTCGACGCCGTCGGCGGCGCGTCCGGCCGTGCCGGTGCCGCCGCCCTGCTCGCGCAGCGACCTGATGCGCGCGACGACGCGCTCGGCCTCGTGCTCCTCGCCGTCGCATTCGAGCACCGCGATCGGATCGCCTTCGCCGAGGTCGCTCCAAAGCGTCTTCGGATACAGCTTCGGGTTGTTGCCGATCACGCAGTTCGCGGCGCGCAGGATGTTGCCGGTCGAGCGGTAGTTCTGCTCGAGCGCGATCACCTTCAGGCGCGGGTAGTCGCGCGGCAGACGCTTCAGGTTGTCGATCGTCGCGCCGCGCCAGCCGTAGATGCTCTGGTCGTCGTCGCCGACCGCGGTGAAAAGCCCGCGCTCGCCGGCGAGCAGCTTCAGCAGCTCGTACTGGATCGCGTTGGTATCCTGGTACTCGTCGACGAGCACATAGCGCAGCTGCTCCTGCAGCCGCGCGCGGACCTCGGCGTCGCGCGAGAGCAGCTTCCACGGCAGCCCGATCAGATCGTCGAAGTCGACCGCCTGATAGGCCGCGAGGCGCTCCTCGTAGCGCTTCATGATGCGCGCGGCGACGCGCTCGTCGTCGTCGGCGGCCGCCGCGTCGGCCGCGTCGCTCGCGAGGCCCTCGTTCTTCCAGCGGCTGATCGTCCACTGCCAGCGCCGCGCGAGCGCGTTGTCGGTGCAGCCGCCGGCGTCCTTCAGGATGCCGAGCACGTCGTCGCTGTCGAGGATGCTGAACTGCTCCTTCAGCCCGACCCGGCTGCCATGGGCGCGCAGGATGCGCACGCCGAGCGAATGGAAGGTGCTGATCGCGAGGTCCTTCGCGGCGCGCGCGCCGACCAGCGCCTTCGCGCGCTCGCGCATCTCCTGCGCGGCCTTGTTCGTGAACGTGATTGCGGCGATCTGCTTCGGCGCATAGCCGGTCTCGAGCAGCCGCGCGATCTTGTGCGTGATCACGCGGGTCTTGCCCGAGCCGGCGCCGGCGAGCACCAGGCACGGGCCGGCCAGGTGCTGCACCGCTTCCATCTGCGCCGCGTTCAGCGTCGACGCGGTGCGCGCCTCGCTCACGGCGCGCTGCACAGGCAATGGACGAGCGCTGCGAACGGACGACGGCCGTCGATGAGCTCGGCGAGGCCGCCGAGGTCCTGCGCCGCATCGCGCAGCGCCGCCGGCGGCAGCCCCGTCGCGGCGAGCTGCAGCGAAAAGCCGCTGCCGACCGCCTGGGCGATCGTCGCATTGAAGGTCTCGAGCGCGACCGCGAGCCGGCCCGGCTCGCGCTCGACGTATGCGACGCGGTAGCCCTTCGGCAGCTTCGCGCGCGCGGCCGCCGATTCGAGCGCATCGGTATAGCTGCCGAGGCGGTCGACGAGGCCGCGCTCCTTGGCCTGCGCGCCGGTCCAGACGCGGCCCTGCGCGACCGTATCGATCCGTTCCGGCGTCGTCTTGCGCGCCCGCGCGACCCGCGTCGTGAAGTCGACGTAGACGTGGTCGATCGCGGTCTGCACGACGGCGGCGAAACGCGGATCGAGCGGACGGCGCGGATCGCCGGCGCCGCCGAGCCAGGTCGTCGTGACGCCGTCGGTGTGGATGCCTAGCTTGGCGAGCGCCTTGTCGGCGGTCGGCAGCAGCGAGAACACGCCGATCGAGCCGGTGATGGTGCCGGCATCGGCGATCACCTCGTCGGACGAGGTCGAGATCCAGTAGCCGCCCGACGCCGCGACATCGCCCATCGAGACGACGACCGGCTTGCCGGCCGCGCGCGTCAGCTCGAGCTCGCGCCGGACGAGCTCGGAGCCGAACACGCTGCCGCCCGGCGAATTGACGCGCAGCACGAGCGCCTTGATGTGCTCGTCTTCGCGCGCCTTGCGGATCAGCGCCGCGGTCGAGAGCCCGCCGACCGTGCCGGCCGGTGCAGTGCCGTCGACGATCTCGCCTTCGGCGACGACGACGCCGACCGCGTCGCCGCTGCGCTTCGGATGCTGGCGCGCGAGGTATTCGTCGAACGAGATCTGGCGGAAGGTCTTGCCTTCGTCGTCCTTCGCGCCGCGCTCGATCAGCAGGCGGCGCAATTCATCGCGCGTCTTCAGGCCGTCGACGAGCTTGTCGGCGACCGCGAGCTTCGCGGCGTCGCCGCCGACCGCGGCGAAGCGCTGCGGCAGGTCGTCGATCATCCGCGCGACGCTGCCGGCCGGGAGCTTGCGTGCGCGCTCGACGCTCGCGCTGTAGTCGGCCCAGAGCGCAGCGTACAAGGCCGAATCGGCTTTGCGCGCCGCCGGCGACGGCCCGTTCGCGACGAAGGGCTCGGCCGCGCTCTTGTAGGTGCCGACGCGAATCAGGTTGACGTCGATGCCGAGGCGGTCGAGCGCGTCGCGGTAGTAGTTGCGATAGCGCCCGTAGCCTTCGAGCAGGACCATCCCGAGCGGATCGAGCCAGAGCTCGTCGGCATGCGCCGCGACGTAGTACTGGCGCTGGTCGTAGCTGCTGCCCCATGCGACCACCGGCTTGCCGCTCGCCTTGAAGCGATCGATCGCGGCCGTGACCTCGTGCAGCATCGCGGCGCCGGCGCCGTCGAAATCGTCGAGGACCAGCACGACGCGCTCGATCTTCGGATCGGCGGCGGCCGCTTCGAGGACGGTGCGCACGTCGCGCAGCTGCACCTTCTGGCCCGATGCGCCGCGGACCCGGTTCAACACCGACTGGCGCACGTTGCCGGCCTTCTGCTCCGAGATCGCGCCGTGCAGATCGAAGACCAGCGCGGTCTTCTCGAGCGGCGCCGGCGGCCCGCGCTTGACCCACGCGACGAGCGCGAGGATCACGAGCGCGAGGAAGAGCAGGTTGAAGAACGCGCGCCGACTTGCGCCCAGCAGCCACCAGAGCCTGCCGAGCACCTTGCGCGCCGATGCGTGGCGAAGCGGCATTGCGACTCCGGCGAAAAAGCGACGGAGCGGAGCTTACGGCACCGGCCTTTCCCCGCCGGAACCGCGGGCGCGGCGTTTTGTGCTTGGCTGCGGCGCGATGCCCTTCACCGCCGCTCTGCATCGCCTTTCGGCGCCGCGCTCTGCACCGCCACGCTCTGCACCGCCGAGAGCTACCGGCGCCGCAGAGGCGCCGGCCCGCCGCGCTAGAACCCGAACATCGTCGTCGTCGAGTCGGCGGTGCTGATGTCGATGTCGGCAGTCTTCGTGACCGGGTCCGCGGTCGCCGACAGCGTGTACTTGCCGGTCGGCGTCGCGGCGTCGGCGGTGAAGCTGATCGAGCTCGCCGCGGCGACGTAGCTCGTCTTGACTGGCGCGCTCGCCGGCAGCGAATAGCTGAAGACGCCGGTGCTGCCGTCGACCGGTGCCGCAGCGACGAGGACGCTCGGCCCGTTCGTGTATTTCCTGATCGCGGTCACCGTCGCGGCAATCGGCGCGACGCCGGCCGTGGTCACGGTGCCGGATGCGATGTGCATCGTCGAGGTCGGCGGATCGATCAGCGACGTCGCCGTGTTGACGTAGGTGTAGGCCGAGTCGGTGACCGGCACGCCGGTGATCGTCGCGGTCGCGCGTCCAGGCGCGTTGACGACGAGGTCGTAGCTGCCGACCGGAACCGGGTACAGCACGAACTTGCCGTTGCTGTCCGGCGGCGTGGTCCGGACCGCGGCGCCGCTCGCCTGCACCGAGACGCTGGTCGCGGTGCCGACGAGCGCCGGCGCGACGTAGCCGATCACGCGTCCGCCGGCGTCGGCGATGCGCGGGATCACCGCGACCACCGGCTTCAGCAGGTATTGACCCGAGTTGCCGAGCTTGACGAAGGACTTGCAGGCGTCGAAGTCGAGCACGAAGTCGGCGACCTTGCCGGCCGCGACGTCGATGTCGATATTCATCTTCAGACCGGTCTGCGCGCCGCTCGGCGTCGTCAGCGCGGTCTCGGTGCCGGCGGTCGGCGTGATCGAGTTCGCGAACGCGTTGCCGGCGTCGTTGGCCGCGAGCACGAGGCGCATCTGCGTGTACTTGCCGGTCGGCAGCGCGGTCTGGCCGAGCTCGGCGAGCACGCCGTTGGTCAGCGCGAGCAGATCGATCCGCTGCGCCGGGCTCAGCACGACTTCGGACCAGCCGTCGTCGGTCTCGGCCGCGGTCGCGCTCTTGTGCACGCGCACCTTCTGCACGGTGACGTTGACGTGGTCGTAGCCGCAGGTCGGCGCATCGGTCAGCGCGAGGCGCATCGTGCCGGAGTCGGCGCTGCCGCTGCCGCCTCCGCACGCGCCGACGATGGCGGCCGTCGCAACGGCCGTGAAGGTGAAGATTCGGGTCCGGAAATTCATCGACGAGCCTCTCGAGAGTGGAATGGATCGCGCGGCGTGTCCGCGCCCCGCGAGCGACGCGGCCGTTCGCAGCGAGCGAAGACGAGGCTAGCCGCGCCGGCCGAGAGACGGTTCGAAAACGTAAGGGGAGCGCGCCGCATCGCGCCGGCGCGGCACCATCTAAAAGAGACACTGCCGGCGCGCTTCACACGCTCGCGGCAACGAGGTTCGTGAACTGCTGCTCGGTGGACCCATTGCGATGCGTCGCGGCGCGCTCTAGTGTCGTGAGTTATAAGTTCGTTGAACTAATCATAGGCATTGGAGTCTGTCG
>JBDTXV010000172.1:0-5578 GCA_040006015.1 Caldimonas sp. | reverse complement strand
CGCGCAGGATGATGTCGATGATCGCGGCGCCTTCTGCGTCGCCGGCGCCGAGCAGCTTCGCCTTGACGGCCGGCGACGCATCGAGGCCGCGGGCCTCGAGCGTGCGCGGCACCAGCGCGATCCGCGCGAGCACGTCGTCCTTCGTGCGCTCGGCCATGTTCCACAGCGCGTTGTGGGCCGGGAAGTCGCCGTAGGCGTGGCCGAGCGTGTGCAGATGGTCGCGCAGCAGGCCGAAGTGCAGCGCCTCCTCGCGCGCGACGCCGAGCCAGTCGAGATAAAACGCGTCCGGCATCGCGGCGAAGCGCCAGGCGACGTCGAGCGCGAGATCGATCGCGTTCAGCTCGATGTGCGCGATCGCGTGGATCAGCGCGGCGCGGCCCTCGACCGTGCGCACGCTGCGCTGCTTCAGCTGCGTGTGTTCGATCAGCGCCGGTCGCGGCGGGCGTCCGGGAATTCCGGGCGGCTCGGCGAAGCGCGCGGCCGCGTCGATCGGCGCGGCGAGATCGAGGTCGCGCGTGCCGCTCGCCTTGCGGTCGGGGTCGCGTTCGAGCAGAAGGCTCAATGCCTGGGCGCGCAGCGATCGTCCGGTCATCGGCCGATTCTCGCTGCGCGCGTGGAATCTAGAATGGCCGCTTCGACCCGCAGGATCAGCATGGCCATCTACCGCTTGGACGATCAATCGCCGCGCCTCGCCGCGTCGGCATGGGTCGCCGACAGCGCCCAGGTGATGGGCAACGTCGAGCTGCTCGACGATGCGAGCGTCTGGTTCGGCGCGATGCTGCGCGGCGACAACGAGATGTTGTCGATCGGCCGGCGCTCGAACGTGCAGGACGGCAGCGTGATCCATTCGGACCCGGGATTCCCGGCGACGCTCGGCGACGACGTCACGATCGGGCATCAGGTGATGCTGCATGGCTGCACGATCGGCGACGGCTCGCTGATCGGGATTCAATCCGTCGTGCTGAACGGTGCGCGCATCGGCCGCCATTGCCTCGTCGGCGCCGGCGCGCTCGTCACCGAAGGCAAGGAGTTTCCGGACGGTTCGCTGATCGTCGGCCGCCCGGCGAAGGTCGTGCGCCAGCTGACCGACGAGCAGATCGCAGGGTTGAAGCGGACCGCGGCCCATTACGTCGCCAATGCGCTGCGCTTCAAGGCCGGCCTCGAGCGCATCGGCTGACGCCGCGCCTCTGCATTGAGCGAGCTGCACAAGTTCATCTTCGAAGGCGAGCCGGTGCGCGGACTGCTCGTCCGCCTGACCGACGGTTGGCGCGAAGTGCTTGCGCGGCGCGCCGGCGCCGATGCGCCGTTTCCGGCGACGGTGCGCGCGCTGCTCGGCGAGATGACGGCGGCGGCGGTGCTGATGCAGGCCAACATCAAGTTCAACGGCGCGCTGGTGCTGCAGATTCACGGCGACGGCCCGGTCAAGCTCGCGGTCGCCGAAGTCCAGCCGACGCTCGAGTTCCGCACGACCGCGAAGGTCGTCGGTGCGGTGCCCGACGGCAGCGGCCTCGAGAGTCTGGTCAACGTGCACGGCAGCGGCCGCTGCGCGATCACGCTCGATCCGAAGACCAAGCTGCCGGGCCGGCAGCCGTACCAGGGCGTCGTGTCGCTGAACGGCGCTGCGCGCGAGCCGCTGCACGAGCTGAGCCAGGTGCTCGAGCACTACATGCTGCAGTCGGAGCAGCTCGACACGAAGCTGGTCCTCGCCGCCGACGACCAGATCGCCGCCGGTCTGCTGATCCAGCGCCTGCCGGCGGCGGGCGCCGGCAATCTGGCCGGCAGCGCGGGCGCGCGCAACGAAGACGAGATCGGCATCAACGAGTCGTACAACCGCATCGCCCATCTCGCCGCGACACTGACGCGCGCCGAGCTGCTGACGCTCGATGCCGACACGGTGCTGCGGCGTCTGTTCTGGGAAGAAAAGCTGGTGCGCTTCGAGGTCCAGGCCGGCATCGCCGGACCGCGCTTCGCATGCTCGTGCTCGCGCGAGCGCGTCGGCAACATGCTGAAGGGGCTCGGCCGTGCCGAGGTCGACGGCATCGTCGCCGAGCAGGGCCGGGTCGAGATCGCATGCGAGTTCTGCGGCCAGAAGTACCACTTCGATCCGGTCGACGTCGGCGAGCTGTTCACGCCGGGCCGCGATCAGCCGCCGGGCTCGCAGGCGCTGAACTGAGCTGTCGGCGGCGAACGCAGGCGCCTAGTTCTGTTGCTCGCCGCGCCGTTCTTCGCGCGACAGGATCTGTTTGCAGATCGCTTCGCCGCCGTGCTCCGCGAGGCCGCACTCGCGTGATTCGCAGATCGCCTGCGCGATCAGGTTGCGGCCGCCGCAGATCTCCTTGACGCTGCGCGACCGCGGCGCCGCCGCGATCGCCGGTGCGGCCGTCGCGTTCGCCTGCGCCCGCGCGCGCGCTTCGTCATTGCGCTTGCGCGTCGCGTCCTGTTCGGCCTTCAGGCGCGCGACCGCCTGCTCGCGCTGTTCGATCGCCGCCTTGACCTTGGCCTCGCGCTCGGCCTTGTCGCGCGCCGCCTTGTCCCGCGCCGCCTTGTCTCGCGCCGACTTGTCTCGCATGGCCTTGTCGTGAGCGAACTTGTCGAGCGAGGCTTTGTCGACAGCGGCCTTGTCGGGCGCGGCCTTCTCGACGGCCGGCGTGTCGCGTGCGGAAATGTCGGGGGCGGAGCCGTCGCGTGGACTTGCATCTCGCGTTGCAGACGGCGGTGCGAGAGCGAGCGGCGGCTCGGTCGGTACGACCGCTACAGGCGGCGTCGATGCCGCCGGACCGGCCGCCGAAGCCGCGTCGGCGGCGGATCGGGCCGGCGCCAGCGGCGATGGAATCGCCGCAGCCGGACGCGCGGCATCGGTCGATGCAGCGGCGGGCGCGTTCGAAGCCGGCGTCGCCGGAGCCGGCGCGGGCCGCGGCACGGCGGTCGGAGGCGGTGCGACTTGCGCGACGGCCGGCGCCGCGTTCGCCGGTGCGGGCGCGGGCGCGGGCGCAGGCGGCGATGTGTTCAGGAACCAGCCGGCGACGCCGGCCGCGACGACCGCGGCAACGGCCGAGCCGACCCAGAGCCCGGAGCGCTTCGGTGCCGGCGCCGCAGGCGGCGCGCCGAAGCCGACGCCGGCGGGCGCGGGCGTGACCGCGTGGTGCGGCACCGTCGGGAACGCGGCGCTGGAATCGGAGCCGGCCGGACTCGGCAACGGATCGTCGAGCGGCAGCGCGACATCGACCGCAGCTTCCTCGGCAGGCGGCTGCAGCTTCGAATGCGGCACGATGCTGCCGGACAGGCCGACCCCGCATTTGGCGCAATAGCGGACGCCGGGATCGTTGACGAAGCCGCATTCGGCGCAGGTGATGGGCGTCGCGGCGGAACCATCGGATGGAAGCAGTTCAGTAGCGAAGGAGGTGCCGCATGCCGTGCAGATCGGGGCATCGTCCCGGTTCTCGACGTGGCAGTTCACGCAGATCTTCGCCATCCGTGCCTTTTCGCTATTCGATCGAAATGACGATACCTTGCTTTATCGCCAATCGCAAACGCGTGTGCACGCAGAGCTGCGACCTTGTGCGCAGGGGCGCGCGCGGCGTCGCCGAGCACGGCCCGATGGACAATGGCCGCGCGCGCATGCGCCGCAACGAAGACCCGCCGGGAGCCCCTGCATGGGATATGCCGTCCTGAAATCGATCCATCTGCTCGCCGTCATCGTCTGGGTCGGCGGCATGTTCTTTGCGCTCGCCTGCCTGCGGCCCGCGGCGATGGCGCTCGAGCCGCGGCTGCGGATCGGCCTGATGCGCGATGCGCTCGGCCGCTTTCTGAACATCGTGATCGTCGCGGCCGGTCTGGTGCTCGTCACCGGCGTGTGGATGATCGCGACCGCATCGCGGGTCTCGGTCAATGCCGGGATCGGCTTCAACATCCCGGTCGACTGGCACGTGATGGTGACGCTCGGCGTCGTGATGATCGCGATCTTCGTCTACATCCGCTTCGCGGTCTTCAAGCAGCTCGAGCGCGCCGCCGCGGCGTGCGACTGGCCGGTCGCCGGCGCGGCGTTGAACCGCATCCGCAGGCTCGTCCTCGTCAATCTCGTGCTCGCGGCGATCATCGTCGTCGTGACGCGCGTCGGCGCGGCCGGCTGAGCCCGGCGGCGACTCGCGCCGCGCGTCAGCGCGACTCGGGCAGCAGATGCCCTTCGCAGACGGCGTCGCCGCAGCGTTCGCAGATCCAGTGCCAGCGCGCCGTACCGCCGTCGATGCGCGGCGGATCGAGCGCGCGATGCACGCTCGCGAGCGCCGCGGAGACGCGCGCCGGCCCGCTGCCGGAGACGACCGAGTAGGCCGCGCCGCAACGCTGCAGCGCGGCGCGCACCTTCGCGTCGACCGGCTCGCGCACATGCGGACCGTCGCGCTGATGCCCGTCGGCCTGCCACGGCAGGTCGAGCGCGGTCAGCAGTGCCGCGTCGACATTGCGCTGCGCGGCTTCGGCATCTGCATACAAGCTGGTGTCGCCGAAGACCTGCTCGCTGTAGACCGCGATCATCAGCGCGGTCGTGTCGGCGACGACGATCTCGTGCGCGGCCGCCGCGGCAGAGATGCGGCGCGTCTGCTCGTCGGCGATCGCGGCCTGCTCGTCGCGGCGCGGCGTGCGGCCGTGGCGCTCGCAGAATTCGCGCAGGTATTCGCCGACGACGACCGCGTCGTGGCCTTCGGCGCCGAGCGCGTCGCAGAGCTGGCGCGCCAGCGTCGTCTTGCCGGTGCTTTCGGCGCCGAGAAGCGCGACGACGCGGCCGCGCGTGCTCGCGCCCACGCTCGCGCTTGCGTTCATGCCGCCACGCGCGCGTTCAGCAGACCGCGCCACGCGCGCCAGCCGACGAACGACATCGCGATGAAGACGAGATAGAGGATCACCGTCAGCCACAGCCCCTTGTATGCGAACAGCGCGACGCTGACGACGTTGACGACGACCCAGGCCGGCCAGTTCTCGATGTACTTGCGGCCGAGCAGCCACTGTCCGATCACGCTCGCCGCGGTCGGGAACGCGTCCCACCACGGCACGTCGGTGTCGGTGTAGGTGCGCAGGAAGAGGCCGGTCAGCGGCCACGAGACGACGAGCGCGACGAGCGCGAGGCGGCGTCCGCGCGGACCGAGATGGCGCACTTCGAGAGGCCGGCCGTCGGCCTGCGTGCCGCGCAGCCATTGCCACCAGCCCCACACCGCGACGACCGCGAAGAAGATCTGCAGGCCGCCGTCACCGTACAGCCGGCTGTTCCAGAACAGGCCGAAATAGAGCAGCGAGCTCGCGATCGCGAGCGGCCAGCCGATCGGATTCACGCGGATGTTCATCGCGACCGTCGCGAGCGCGAGCACGAAGGCGACGACCTCCAGCCACGTCACCGGCGCGCCCCAGAGCGCGAACGCGGTCGCGAACAGCGGCTGCAGAGCGGCCAGGACGGCGTTCAACTCGGGGACCGCAGGCGCGGCGGTTTCAGCGCCGCGGCGTCGAGACCTGGACCAGGATCTCGTCGGGCTTGATCATGCCGAGCTCGTAGCGCGCCTTCTCCTCGACCATCTCGAGGCCTTCCTTCAGG
>JBDTXV010000171.1:0-5627 GCA_040006015.1 Caldimonas sp. | reverse complement strand
CGATGTTCAACCTCGCACACGGCTACGCCCGCAACAACATGAGCGCGTTCGTCGAGCTGCAGGAGGCCGAGTTCGCGGCGGCCGAAAAAGGCTTCACCGCCGTCAAGCACCAGCGCGAGGTCGGCACCGGCTATTTCGACGCGGTGACGACGACGATCGAACGCGACGCATCGACCGGCGCGTTGAAGGGATCGACCGAAGACGAGCAGTTCTTCGACCGCAAGCACGCCTGAGCGATACTCGGCAGGGCGCCCGACAACTGGAAACAACTCCGGGTCCGGGCGCCGGCCGCGCCGGCCTTAAATATGCCCGGCAGCGTCGAGCTGTCGGGCATTCTTCTTGCCCTCGTGCGTTGGCGGCGAGCCGACGTGCACCAGGACAAGGCAGCAACCGATGGGAGCAAGAACGAAAGCAGGATCGGCACGCGCTGGCATGCGGCAACGCCGCGGCCAGACGCTTCGGCTCGCGTTCGCCTTGCTGCTTCAACTCTGCATCGCGCAGGCGATTGCCGCGCCGACATTCGGCTTCGACGACGTCGCCGCGATCGCCCGCGGTCTTGCCGCGAAACCGTACAAGCCGCCGCCCGACCGCTTGCCGCAGGAGCTCCGCGATCTCGACTACGACGCCCATCGCGACATACGCTTCAAGCCGGACCAGGCGCTGTGGCGATCCGAGAAGCTGCCGTTCGAACTGATGTTCCTGCATCTCGCGCGCGGGACACGCGAGCCGGTCGCGATCCACACGATCGAGCCGAGCGGCGTGCGCGATGTCGCGTTCGATCCGAAGATGTTCGACTACGGCCGCAACCGCTTCGATCCGCAGAAGTTCCGCGATCTCGGCTTCGCCGGCTTTCGGGTGCACTACGCACTCAACAGCCCGAACTACAAGGACGAGGTCCTGGTCTTTCTCGGCGCGAGCTATTTCCGCGCACTCGGCAAGAACCAGGTCTACGGTCTTTCGGCGCGCGGCCTTGCGGTCGATACCGCGGTCGCGGGCGGTGAGGAATTTCCGCGCTTCTCCGAGTTCTGGATCGAGCGCCCGAAGCGCGGCGCGACGAGCCTGACGATCTATGCGCTGCTCGAGTCGAGGCGTCTCGCCGGCGCCTATCGCTTCGTGCTGTCGCCCGGCACCGATACGGTGATGCAGACCGCGGCCCGGATCTACCCGCGCGAAAGCATCGGCAAGCTGGGCTTCGCGCCGCTGACCAGCATGTTCGCGTTCGGAGAAAACCAGCCCGGCAAGGACGACTACCGCCCCGAGGTCCACGATTCGGACGGCCTGTCGATCGACACCGGCAGCGGCGAATGGATATGGCGCCCATTGGTCAATCCGCGCCGCTTGCTGGTGACGTCGTTCACGATGACGAACCCGCGCGGTTTCGGGCTGCTGCAGCGCGACCGCGCGCCGACCAGTTACGAGGATCCCGAGTCGCTCTACGAACGCCGACCGAGCGCCTGGGTCGAGCCGCTCGGCGGCTGGGGTGCCGGCCGGGTCGAGCTGGTGCAGATTCCGTCGCCCGACGAGACCAACGACAACGTCGTCGCCTACTGGGTTCCGAACCAGCCGGTCGCCGCGGGCAAGCCGGTCGAGCTGTCGTACCGCATGCACTGGCTGCTGCAAGGCCCGCAGCCGACCGGCAAGGCCTGGGTCGTGCAGACCCGCAGAGGGCGCGGATACGTCAAGCAGGCCGACGGCGACATCAACCTGATCGTCGACTTCGACGGCCCGGTGCTGCGCGCGCTCGGGCTCGAGCCGAAGCTCGATGCGGTGGTGACGCTCGACTCGAACGCCGAGCTGCGCGAGCGCAACCTCTATCGCAACCGGGTCAGCGGTGCCTGGCGAATGACGGTGCGGATCAAACGCGCCGATGCGTCGAAGCCGGTCGAGCTGCGCGCGTACGTCGCGCACGACGGCACCTCGATCAGCGAGACCTGGAGCTACATCCTGCCGCCTGAATCGGACAAGCCATGACGCCGCAGCTTCCGCAGCCGCCGTTCGCGCGCGCCTCGATGCATTTCGAGGCCTGGGCCGGCCATCCGTTGCGCCGCGCCTGGCGACGCCTGTTCGGCCGCGCCGAGTTGCGCCGCCCGCGAGCGGCCCACGATGTGCGCCGGCCGATGTTGCGTCGGCTGATGCTGCTCGCGTTCGTGATCTTCGGTGCCGTCGTCGGCACCCGCGCGATGGCCCAGGTGCTGCCGCAAAACGGCGCGACACATGCCGAGCAGGCCTTGCTGCTGCTGTTCGGCACGCTGTTCGGCTGGATCTCGGCCGGCTTCTGGACCGGCGTGATGGGCGCCTGGGTGTTGCTGCGCAACGAATCGGGCCACACGCTGCTCGGCTCGTTGCGCCAGGCGCCAGAAATCTCGATCGATTCGGCGCCGCGCACCGCGATCGTGATGCCGATCTGCAACGAGCACGTGCCGACCGTCTTCGGCGGCTTGCGCGCGACCTACGAATCGCTCGTCCGCACCGGCTCGCTCGGCGGCTTCGACTTCTTCGTCCTCAGCGACACGAACCAGCCTGACCTCCGCGCCGCCGAACAGGCCGCTTGGAGCGGCCTCGTCGCGGCACTGCAAGCCGAGCTCCCGGACGGCGCGCCGCCGGTCCGGTTCTATTACCGCTGGCGCCAGCGCCGCACCAAGCGCAAGGCCGGCAACGTCGCCGATTTCGCGCGCCGCTGGGGCCGCGCCTACGGCTTCATGGTCGTGCTCGATGCCGACAGCGTGATGACCGGCGAGTGCGTGACGACGCTGGTGCGCCTGATGGAGGCGAACCCCGGCGCCGGCATCATCCAGACGGCGCCGCGCGCCTGCGGTCACCAGACGCTGCATGCCCGCGTGCTGCAGTTCAGCGCGCGCGTCTACGGCCCGCTCTTCACCGCCGGGATGCAGTTCTGGCAGCTCGGCGAATCGCATTACTGGGGTCACAACGCGATCCTGCGGGTGCGGCCGTTCATCGAGCATTGCGGCTTGCCGCCGCTGCCGGGCAACGGCTCGCTGTCCGGCGAAGTCCTGTCGCACGATTTCGTCGAGGCCGCGCTGATGCGCCGCGCCGGCTGGAAGGTCTGGGTCGTCTCCGACCTGCCGGGCACGTACGAGCAGGTCCCGCCGAACCTGCTCGCCGAGCTGCAGCGCGACCGCCGCTGGTGCCACGGCAATCTGCAGAACGCGCGCCTGATGTTCGAGCCGAGCCTGCACGCGGTACACCGCAGCGTCTTCGTCACCGGTGTGCTGGCCTATGCCTCGGCGCCGCTCTGGCTCGGCTTCCTGTTGCTGTCGACCTTGCTCTTCACGCGCCATGCGCACGACGTGCCGATCTACTTCTTCGAGCCGTACCAGATGTTCCCGATCTGGCCGACCGCAAACCTGAAGCTGATCCTGACGCTGTTCGGCCTGACCGGCGTGCTGCTGCTGGCGCCGAAGGCGATGTCGCTGTTCGTCGTGCTGGTCCGGCAACGCGCGTGGTGCTTCGGCGGCGTGCTGCGGCTGATCGCGAGCGCATTCATCGAGTTTCTGCATTCGCTGCTGCTCGCGCCGGTGCGGATGCTGTTCCACACCCAGTTCTTCATCGCCGCGCTCACCGGCTGGCGCCTCGAATGGAAGTCGCCGCCGCGCGGCGACGCTTCGACGTCCTGGCGCGAGGCCTGGCGTCGCCATGGCCTGCACACGCTGTTCGCGATCGCGTGGGTCGGTACGGTGCGTGCGACCGGCGCGCCCTTTCCGTGGTGGCTGTCGCCGATCATCCTCGGCCTGCTTGCCGGAGCGCCGCTGTCGGTCTGGGGCAGCCGGGTCTCTGTGGGCCGCGCGCTGAAGCGCGCCGGACTGCTGATGATTCCGGAGGAGCTCGAGACGCCGCAGGTCCTGATCGAGGCGCGGCGTCATGCGGCGCGCATCGCCGAAAGCACGCCGGGCTTCGTCGGCGCGGTCGTCGACGCGGAGTTCCGGCGCTGCGTCGGCGCGGCCAATCTGTTCCGGCCGACGCCGACGGGGCGCAAGGCCGCGGTCCGCGCCGAGCGGATTTCGCGCGCGCTGATGCGCGGGCCGGCGGCGGTCGACGACGAAGAGCGCTTGCGGCTGCTCGGCGACACGCAGGCGCTGGCCGAGATGCACGCGCGGATCGAGCGACGCCTCGCGGCGCCGCAATGGCTCGGCGGCGCGCAGCCGGCTCCGACCGTTCAGGCCGGCACGGGCCTTGAACCGCGCGGCGACCCGGTCCAGCCGCTGGCGCGCTGACCCGCGGACCCACGGACCACGGACCCACGGACACGCTGCCCCCCGGAGGCGCTGAGCCGCTGATTCGATGAGGGGCTGAGGCGCCGCGCACGACGCGCCTTTGACCGGGTTCGAGCGTTTCGGGTATGGTTGCCCGCGAGCCATGACCGACGACATTTCCACCTTGCGCCGCATCCTTCGCGAGGCGCGCACGATCGCCGTCGTCGGCCTGTCCGCCGAATGGCATCGGCCGAGCAATTTCGCCGCGAACTACATGCAGCAGCACGGCTACCGCGTGATTCCGGTCAATCCGCGTTATCCGGAAGTGCTCGGCGAGCGCTGCTACGCGAGCCTGCTCGAGGTCCCGGAGCCGGTCGACATGGTCGACGTGTTCCGTCGTACCGAAGACGTGCTGCCGATCGCGCAGGACGCGATCCGCATCGGCGCGAAATGCCTGTGGCAACAGATCGGCGTGCTCAACCGCGAAGCCGATCGGCTCGCGCGCGAGGCCGGTCTCGATTCGGTGCTGGACCGCTGCGTCAAGATCGAGCACGCGCGGCTGTTCGGCGGCCTGCACTGGGCCGGCGTCAACACCGGGGTCATCTCGGCCCGCCGGCCGGACTGACGCAACCGTTCGACGAGGCCCTGCGTTGACCGATCACGCCTTCAGGCCCGAAACGCTGGCGATCCATGCCGGGCAGATTCCCGATGCGGCGACCGGCGCGCGCGCGTTGCCGATCTACCAGACGACGAGCTTCGTCTTCGACAGCGCCGAGCACGCGGCCAGCCTGTTCAATCTGCAGACCTTCGGCAACGTCTACTCGCGCCTCTCGAATCCGACCGTCGCCGCGCTCGAGGAGCGGGTCGCAGCGCTCGAGGGCGGACGCGCGGCGCTCGCGTCGGCGAGCGGGATGGCTGCCGAAGCGTTGGCTCTTCTGACCTTGCTCGAGCAGGGCGATCACGTCGTCGCCGCCGGCGCGCTCTACGGCGGCTCGGTCAGCATGCTCGCGGTGAACCTGAGGAAGCTCGGCATCGAGACGACCTTCGTCGACGCCGGCTCGATCGATGCATTCGCGGCGGCGCTGCGGCCGAGCACGCGCGCGGTCTTCGCCGAAAGCATCGGCAATCCGAGCCTGCACGTGCTCGACATCGCTGCGGTCGCCGAGGTCGCGCATGCGCACGGCGTGCCGCTGATCGTCGACAACACGGTGCCGTCGCCGTTCCTCTGCAATCCGATCCGCCACGGCGCCGACATCGTCGTCCACTCGGCGACGAAGTACCTCGCCGGCCACGGCACGACCCTCGGCGGCGTGATGGTCGAAAGCGGCCGCTTCCCGTGGGACAACGGCAAGTTCCCGGGAATGACCGAGCCGTCGCCGGGCTATCACGGCGTCAAGTTCTTCGAGACCTTCGGCG
>JBDTXV010000170.1:0-5629 GCA_040006015.1 Caldimonas sp. | reverse complement strand
CTGCGCGACCCAGCCCGAGATCTCCTGGCCGAGCGTCAGCGGCGTCGCGTCCTGCAGATGGGTCCGGCCGATCTTGACGATCGAGTCGAACGCCGCGGCCTTCTGCGCGAGCGTCGCGCGCAAGGTCGCGAGCGCCGGCAGCAGCCGGGTCTCGACCGCGCGCACCGCGGCGACGCTCATCGCGGTCGGGAACACGTCGTTCGACGACTGCCCGCGGTTGACGTCGTCGTTCGGATGCACCAGGCGCTCTTCGCCGACCGCGCCGCCCATCAGCTGCGACGCGCGATTCGCGAGCACCTCGTTCATGTTCATGTTCGTCTGCGTGCCCGAACCGGTCTGCCAGATCGACAGCGGAAACTGGCTTTCGTGCGCGCCGGCGAGCACCTCGTCGGCAGCCGCGATGATCGGATCGGCCTTGCGCGCGTCGAGCGTGCCGAGCTCGCGATTCACCACGGCCGCGCTGCGCTTGACCATCGCGAGGGCCCAGATCAGCTCGGCGGGCATGCGCTCGGTCGAGATGTCGAAGTGATGCAGCGAACGCTGCGTCTGTGCGCCCCAGAGCCGGTCGTTGGCGACGCCGATTTCCCCGAAGGTGTCTTTCTCGATCCGCTCGTCTTTCATCGATGCTCCCCTTTCGATCGAACGGAAGTATGCCGTTTGCGACAATCGCCGCGCACTCGAACCCGCGATGCCCCTCGTCCCCTACGCGCTGACCCGCCCGTTCCTGTTCGGCCTCGACCCCGAGCACGCCCACGAGCTGACACTCGCCGCGCTCGCGCGGATCCAGCACACGCCGCTGATCCTCGCGGTTGCGCAGCCGCGGGTCGTCGATCCGGTGAAGCTCGCCGGACTCAGATTCCCGAACCGCATCGGCCTTGCCGCCGGGCTCGACAAGAACGGACGCTGCATCGACGGCCTCGCGGCGATGGGCTTCGGCTCGATCGAGGTCGGCACCGTGACGCCGAAGGCGCAGCCGGGGAATCCGAAGCCGCGGATGTTCCGGCTGCCGCAGGCCGGCGCGCTGATCAATCGGCTCGGCTTCAACAACGACGGCCTCGCCGCATTCGTCGCGAATATCGGCCGCGCGCGTTTTCGCAGCGGCGGCGGGATCCTCGGCCTGAACATCGGCAAGAACGCGTCGACGCCGATCGAACAGGCGCTCGGCGACTACCTCGTCTGTCTCGACGGCGTCTATCCGCATGCCGACTACGTCACGGTCAACATCTCGAGCCCGAACACCGCGGACCTGCGCTCGCTGCAGGGCGACAAGGCGCTCGATCCGCTGCTCGCGGGCGTGCAGGCGCGCCGCGCCGAGCTCGCGCGCCGGCACGGGCGCGACGTGCCGATCTTCGTGAAGATCGCACCGGACCTCGACGAGGCCCAGATCGCCGCGATCGCAGCGACCTTGCGCGCGAACGGCATCGACGGTGTGATCGCGACCAACACGACGCTCGACCGGACCGCGGTCAAGCACCTCGAGCACGGCGCCGAAAGCGGCGGGCTATCGGGAGCGCCGGTGTTCGATCGCTCGAACCGCGTGATCGCGCAATTGCGCGCCGCGCTCGGTAGCGCCTATCCGATCATCGGCGTCGGCGGCGTGATGAGCGGCGCCGACGCCGTCGCGCAACGCGCGGCCGGCGCCGACCTCGTGCAGATCTACACCGGGCTGATCTACAAGGGCCCGGCGCTTGTCAGAGAAGCGGCCCAAATGCTGTCGGAGCGCCGCTCCTGAGTTGCCGTCGGCGCAGTGGCGCTGCCGTTAGCAGATACGCTCGAACGCAAGGAGCGGCGCGGTGTGCGCCCGCTCGATGCCGCGCCGCGGCGCCACCCGTTCGGGAGTTTCGATGGTAAGTGTCGTCCGGAGCCTGCGGGCCAGATGCGTGTGGGTCGCGATCGCGATGGTGCTATCGGCCTGCGGCTCGCTGCCGGTCATCGTGCCGGATATGGCGCTTTCGCGCGAACCGGTCCGGCTCGAGGGCGCGAACGGCAAGATGCTGTCGCCGAGCCAGAGCAAGGAGATTCTCGACCGGCTGCGCAGCGGCGGCCGCGAAACCACCCTCCTCGATCGCCATCTCGCGGTCGAGGAAGCGCTCGCCGGCAACCCGCTGACCGCCGGCAATTCGGCGCTGCTGCTCGAGGACGGGCCGGCGACCTACGAAGCGATGTTCAGCGCGATCCGCGGCGCGCGCGATCACATCAACATGGAGACCTACATCCTCGAGGACGACGAGGTCGGGCGCAAGTTCGCCGACGCGCTGATCGAGAAGCAGCGCCAGGGCGTGCAGGTCAATCTGATCCACGACGGCGTCGGCACGTTCGGCACGCCGCGCGAGTTCTTCGATCGGCTGAAGCAAGCCGGCGTCAACGTGCTCGAGTTCAATCCGGTCAATCCGCTGAACGCGAAGGGGGGCTGGGACGTCAACCAGCGCGATCACCGCAAGATCCTCATCGTCGACGGCGCGACCGCGTTCCTCGGCGGCATCAACATCAGCAGCGTCTATTCCGGCGGTTCCGCGAGCCGGCCGGCGAAGCGGAGCCGCAGTGCGAAGGATCTGCCGTGGCGCGACACCGACCTGCAATTGAGCGGACCGGTCGTCGCCGACCTGCAGAAGTATTTCATCGATACCTGGGAACACCAGGAGGGGCCGCCGCTCGCGAAGCGCGACTATTACCCGCGGGTCGAGCCGAAGGGCACGGAAGTCGTCCGCGCGATCGCGAGCGCTCCGGAGGATCCGTTCAGCCTGATCTACGCGACCTTCATTTCGGCGATCAACAGCGCCGAGAAGGAGATCCTGCTGACGAACGCCTACTTCGTTCCCGATCCGCAACTGATGGATGCGCTGATCGCCGCGGTCGCGCGCGGCGTCGACGTCAAGATGATCCTGCCGAGCGCAACCGATTCGTGGCTCGTCTTCCATGCCGGGCGCGCCCACTACGAACGGCTGCTGCGCGGCGGCTTGAAGCTGTACGAACGCAAGAACGTGCTGCTGCATGCGAAGACCGCGCTGATCGACGGCGTCTGGTCGACCGTCGGCTCGACCAACCTCGACTGGCGCAGCTTCCTGCACAACCAGGAAGTCAACGCGGTGATACTCGGGCCGGAATTCGGCGAGCGGATGCGCGCGTCGTTCGAGAAAGATCTCGCCGGCTCGGCGCAGATCACGCTCGAGGAGTGGCAGCGGCGCCCGATCGACGTGCGCGTCAAGGAGCTGTTCGGAAGGATGTGGGAATACTGGCTGTAGGCCGCTGCGGAGGGACTCTCGCGATGATCGCCAAACGTCATGATCGCTCGATGCCGCGATGGGTCGGCATCGCAGTCGCGCTGCTTCTCGGCCTCGCAGCCGTTCAGCCGGCCCACGCGCAGGACGCGACGACGCTGAAGGCACGCCATGCGTCGATGCGGGATCGGCTCGCGAACAACCAATTCGGTCGGCCGATCTTTCTCGAGTCGGCGCAGACCGCCGGCGACCTGAAGGGCGACATCTATTCGGTCGTCGACTTTCCGTTCGCGACCGTCGCCGATGCGCTGAAGCCGATCGATCACTGGTGCGACATCCTGATCCTGCATCTGAACGTCAAGGCCTGCAAAGCCGGCGGCAGCGGCGGCGCGGGCACGCTTTCGGTCGCGGCCGGCAAGAAGTTCGATCAGCCGATCGAGGATGCCTACAAGCTCGAATTCGCCTACAAGCTCGTGACCGCGACGGCCGACTATCTGCAGGTCAATCTGAGTGCCGACGACGGGCCGCTCGGGACCAAGAACTACCGCATCCAGTTGCAGGCGACGCCGATCGATGCGCGGCACAGCTTCATCCACATGTCGTATTCGTACGGCTACGGAATGGCCGCACGCATCGCGATGCAGGCCTATCTGGCGACGATCGGACGCGACAAGGTCGGCTTCAGCTTCACCGAGCGGCGCCCGGACGGACAGCCGGCGTACGTCGGCAGCGTCCTCGGGCTGATCGAGCGCAACACGATGCGCTACTACCTCGCGATCGATTCCTATCTCGGCGCTTACGCGCTGCCGGCCGCCGAGCAGCCCGAGAAGCGCCTGCGCACGTGGTACGGCGCGACCGAACGCTACGCGACGCAGTTGCACGAGATGGATCAGAATGAATACATGGAGATGAAGCACAACGAGATTCGCCGCCAACGCGGCGAAGCGAAGTGAGCCGGCGCCGGCGTTGCTCGGCGCCCTTCAGGCTTCGGCCGCGATCTCGCGCTCGACCAGACGCCTGAACTGCAGCAATGCCGAATCGATCGCCAGCGGCATCATCTTCGCGGCCGGATTCAGCGCGATGTTGCGGGCCTGCGCCGAGATCATCTCGCGGTCCTCGTCGAACGCGCCGGCGAGGCTGTCGTAGATCGACTGCGCGATCCGGTCATCGCCCTCGCCGGCTCGGTGCGACTGCTGGAAGAAGTAGTGCGTGCTCGTCCCCGTCTCGGGCGTCAGGGTCTGGCAGCTGTGCAGCTGCACCGCGCGGCGCATGTCGTCTTCGGCATCTGCGACCGGCCGCCCGCCCGAGTGCATCAGCAGCGTCCCCGGCAACACGAAGTCGTAGATGAACCAGCGGTCGAGGTTCGTCTCGAACGTGCGGAAGCGTTGGTAAAACGGCGGCGCCGGGACGTCGTGGACGCGCCGCGTCACGCGGATGCCGCGATCGATCGGCTCGATCTGCGCGCGCGCCTGCGCGATCGCGGTCGAGCCGCCGAGCGTCTTCTCGTGCACATAGCTCAGGTGCGAGAAGTCGAGCAGGTTGTCGCAGATCAGCAGGTAGTCGGTGTCGTAATGCAAATAGCCCGGCTTGTTGCGCCAGTCCGGGTGATCGCACGAAAAGTTGTCGGGCAGCAGGCTCGCGTCGGCCTTCTGCGGGTCGCCCATCCAGACGAAGACCCACTTGTTGCGGACCGCGACCGGGTAGGTCCTGACCCGCGCCTTCTCCGGAACCCGATCGACGCCGGGAATCTCGATGCAGCGCCCGCTCGGGTCGAACTTCAGGCCGTGATAGCCGCAACGCACGCAGTCGCCTTCGCGACGGCCGCGCGAGAGCGGCGCAAGGCGATGGCAGCAGCGGTCTTCCATCGCGACATAGCCGCCGTCGGCGAGCCGGTAGACGAGGACCGGCTCGTTCAGCACGGTCCGGCTGAACAGCGCAGCGGCGCCGATCTCGTGCTCCCAGGCGATCACGTACCAGCAGTTGCGGATGAACATCGCGATTGGACCCGTGACCGTCGCGCGGTTCCGGCCGCGTCAGCTCAGCGGCACGCCGGTCTTCGCCTGCAGCTCGTCGCGCGTCACGCCGTCGGCGAGCTCGACGAGCTTCAGACCTTGCGGCGTCACGTCCATCACCGCGAGGTCGGTGATGATGCGGTCGACGACGCCGACGCCGGTCAGCGGCAGCGTGCAGGCCGGCAGGATCTTCAGGTCGATCGTGCCGTCCTTCTTCTTCGCGACATGCTCCATCAGCACGAGCACGCGCGCGACGCCGGCGACCAGGTCCATCGCGCCGCCCATCCCCTTGACCATCTTGCCGGGGATCATCCAGTTCGCGAGGTCGCCCTTCGCGCTGACCTGCATCGCGCCGAGGATCGACAGGTTGATCTTGCCGCCGCGGATCATCGCGAAGCT
>JBDTXV010000169.1:0-5633 GCA_040006015.1 Caldimonas sp. | reverse complement strand
GGTTCGTACAGCCCGGCCTCGCGGATCGCGAACTGGGTCGTGTGCACGCCGACCGCGACACCGCCGGCGCCGGCGTCGAGGTAGTAGCGAGCGAGCGCGCGCTGGCGCCGCTCGTCGAGCCGGCGCCGCGCATCGAGCGCGAGCGGATGGGCCGGAATCGCGAGGCCGGCACGCAGGCGCGCGCGCAGCCGGTCCACAGTTGCAGCGGCCTCGGCCTTCGGCGGCCGAGCCGGGATCTGGCCCGCATACGTCGGCCGACCTTCGGGCCGCACGACGCGAGGTCGGAGCGCGTCAGAAGCCGCCATCGCGAACTTCGAACTTCGTCGGTTTGTCGAAGCTCGCGCCGCCGGCCCCGACCCAGTCGGCGACCCAGTCGAGCATCGCGCCGAGCGGCACTCGCGGATAGCCGAACAGCGCGGCCGCACGCGTCGTATCGGAAAGCAAAGCGGTCGGCGCCTCCTGCCCGCCGATCTGCGGCGCACGGCCGAGCCGCGCACCGAGCTCGGCGGCGAGCCAGCGCACCGAAAGCTGCTCCGGGCCGGTGACGTTCAGCGGCGTCGTCGGCGTCGTGCAATGGGCGAGGCAGCGCAGCACCTGCGCGTTCGCATCGCCCTGCCAGATCACGTTGACGTGGCCCATCGTCACGTCGACCGGCCGGCCGTCGCGGATCTTCGTCGCGATGTCGACGAGCACGCCGTAGCGCATGTCGATCGCGTAGTTGAGGCGGACGATGCGGCCCGGCGTGCCGTGCACGGCCGAGAAGTACTCGAACATCCGCTCGCGGCCGACGCACGATTGCGCGTATTCGCCGATCGGCGCCGGCGCGGTCGATTCGCTCGCGGGCTGGCGCCCGATCGGTGTCAGCGGATAGACGTTGCCGGTCGAGAACGCGACGATGCGCGACGCGCGGAACGACTCTGCAACGAGCGCCGGCACGAGCGCGTTCATCGCCCATGTGAGCCCGGGGTTTCCGGTCGCGCCGAACTTGTGTCCGGCCGCGAAGACCACGTTCGGCACGCGCGGCAATGCATCGATCGCGGCCCGGTCGAGCAGATCGGCGGTGATCGTCTCGACGCCGGCGGCTTCGAGCCGGCTTCGCACCGCGGCATCGCTGAAGCGCGCGACGCCGATCACGCGCCGCTCCGGCGCGGCGTTCTTCGCGAGGCGCGCGAGCGTCGGTCCCATCTTGCCGCCGACGCCAAGGATCATGATGTCGCCGGGCGCGCGCGCGAGGTCGGCGATCAGCGGCTGGCTCGGCGTCGCGAGGAAGTCGTCGAGCGCGTCGGTCGATGCGAACGTCTTCGGCATTGGCGCGTCGTCGAGCAGGCGGCGGGCGCTGCGTTCGGTTGCGGTCGGCATGACACGGTCGGATCGTTTAGGCGGGCAGGCGATCGGCGGCAGCGCCGGACGGCGCCTCGACGACGAAGCGAAAAACAGTTTAAGGGCCTTTCGCCGCGCGCCGGCAGCTCGCGACTGCGAGCGGCGACACGAGCCTGCGGCTGGCGATCGGCGCGCGGACGGCACGGCCATTCGCCCGTCCGCGCGCTGCTTTGCAGCGAGAATGAACCCATCGGCCCGCACCGCCATTGAAGGGGGACCCCGCGTGACACTCCTGCAGCAGATTGCCGAGCAAGCAACCGGCGCTGTCTCGGCCGCGTTGGCATCGCCGACCGAAATCCTCGCGCTATTCGCGGCCGGCGCGGCGGCGGGCTTGACGATCACGAGCTCGTTCGTCAAGACGATGGTGCCGCTGCGCTGGCTCGCGGTCTGCAGCAATTGCGGCTTCCTCGCCTACGGCCTGCTGCATCCGTCGCTGGTGATGGCGTTGTTGCACGGCACGCTGCTGCCGATCAACCTCTTTCGCTTCGCCGAAATGCTGCGGCTGACGCGGCGCGTGACGGCCGCGTCGGCGAGTGCCGATTCGTCGGGAATCTGGCTGAAGCCGTACATGAAGGCGCGGCGGTGCAAGGCCGGCACCGTGCTGTTCGAGAAGGGCGACATGGCCGAGCACCTGTACTTTCTGGCCGAAGGACGGGTCGAATTCGTCGAGATCGGGCAGAGCATGGGCCCGGGCCGCGTGTTCGGCGAGATCGCGTTCTTCGCGCCGAACAAGCAGCGCACGCAGACTGCGCGCTGTCTCGACGACTGCCTGGTGCTGAGCGTCAACCAGAGCACCGTGCGCCAGCTTTACTACCAGAATCCGGCGTTCGGCTTCGAGCTGGTCGGGCTCGTCGCCGGCCGTCTTTCGGCCGACGTCGCGCGGCTGCAGGAACAGCTCGCGCGCAGTCAGGCACCGGCATGAGCCGACCGATTCGACGGCGTCGGCGCTGTCCGACCCGGCCCGAACACCGAATCCGACAGGCCGTCGGGGCGGTGGCTGCTGACCGTGACCGGCCGCAGCGGCCAATCTTGTTCAGTGGCGCAAACGCGCAGCATTTCGAAGGAGCTTCCCAATGACTACCCCCACGTCAGTCGGCCAATCGCCCACAACCGACTTCGCCGACAAGGCCGCCGAATCGGCCGATGCCGCGATCCAGACCGCGCGCCAGAAAGCCCATGACATGCTCGACGGGCTGTCGAACAAGATGCAATCGGTGAAGGACCAGGCCAGCGCGACGCTCGAGCGCTTCCGCCCGCAACTCGACTCGGTCACGTCGTACGCGCAACAGGAGCCGACGAAGGCGCTGCTGATCGCCGCGGCGGCCGGTGCCGGAATCATGGCGCTGGCCGCGCTCGCGAGCCGCGGCGGCGGCAGCACCCGCCTGCCTTCGGCGAGCGCATTGCGCAAGGCGGCCTATGACGCTGCCTTCGGCGCCGCCGACGATGCCCGCAAGTCGGCGCAGGATGCCGCCGACGACGCTTCGAGCCGGACCCGCAGCGCGCTGAAATCGACGCGCAACGCGGCGCAATCGGCCTACCAGTCGGCTTACGACGGCGTGGCCGACACGATGGCGCAGTGGAAGGATCAGGCGGCCCCACTGGTCGACAAGATCCGCCCGCAGATCGACACCGTGATGACCTATGCGAAAGACGATCCGGGCAAGGCCCTGCTGATCGCCGCAGCGGCGGGCGCCGCGCTGATGGGGCTGATGAGCTCGCTGACGCGCTGAGCGCTCACTGGAAGCAAAAAGCGCCGGATGCGAGTCCGGCGCTTTTTTTTGGGCGCGGGCCGACGCGAATCGAGTGCTGTCGAAGTCGTCGTGCGGAGCCGGATCGGGTGCGTGGACGAATCAGCGCGTAGGGTGGTGCGCCCGGCAGGTATCGAACCTGCAACCCCTGCCTTCGGAGGGCAGTACTCTATCCATTGAGCTACGGGCGCGGCGCCTTCGATTCTATCAGCGCACCCCTCGACGCCCGGGCTCGGAGAGACCCCGGCCCTATAATTTAAGGTTTGGGTACGCCCGGCAACGGTCGGATGCGCCGTCGACGCGCGCGCCGTTCGCCGAGGCGCTTTTGATTTCGCAGTTGAGGATCCGATGACCGACGTCCACCATTCGCAAGAGCACGACGCCTCGCACGACGGCCCGATCAGGACGCCGAAGCAGCTGATCCTCGCGGTGCTCTGGGCCCACATCATTCCGATCGGCGGCATCCTGTTGCTGGTCGCATTCGTGACGACGCAGAACCGCCCCGCGGCCGGCAGCGATGCGCTGGCCGCGGCCGCGGTCGCGAAGCGGATACTGCCGGTCGGCCAGGTCCAGGTCCGCGATGTATCGGACGTCTCGTCGATGAAGACCGGCGAGCAGGTTTTCGCGGCGCAGTGCACCGCCTGCCACACCGCCGGCGTCGCCGGAGCGCCGAAGTTCGGCGACGCGAGCGCCTGGGCGCCGCGCATCGCGACCGGATACGACGCGTTGCTGCATTCGGCGCTCGCCGGCAAGGGCGCGATGGGTCCGCAAGGCGGCGGCGATTTCAGCGATCTCGAAGTCGGACGTGCGGTCGTCTACATGGCGAACAAGGGCGGCGCGAAATTCGACGAGCCGAAGGCGGCGCCTGCGGCGGCGACGACCGCGAAGGCGGACGACGGCGGCGCCGCTGCGGCGGCCGCAGTCGCCGCAGCGCAGTCGGCGATGGCGAATGTCGCCACGGCGGCGAAGGCCGCACCGGCCGCGGCGCATGCCGACGCCGGCGCGGTGCCGGCGCTCTACACGCAGGTCTGCCAGGCCTGTCATGCCGCCGGGGTTGCCGGCGCGCCGAAGGTCGGCGACAAGGCCGCCTGGGCGCCGCGTATCGGCCAGGGCGTCGATGCGCTGACCGCGAGCGCGATCAAGGGCAAGGGCGCAATGCCGCCGAAGGGCGGCAGCACCGCGAGCGAAGCCGACATCAAGAGCGTCGTGGCCTATATGGTCAACCAGGCGAAGTAGCCTTCGCCCCTCTGCGACGAGCCGACCCGAGGGTCGGCTTTTCCTGGCCGTGTCCCGTTGCGGTTACCGCGCCGGCGCGGCGTGTCCGGTCGCGGCGGACGGCTGCGCGGCCGCCGGACTGAGCCGATAGCGGTAGCGCTCCGGCAGTTCGGCGAAGCGCGTCTCGACCGGTCGCCAGGTGGCCGCGTCGACCGCGCGCGACGCGAGCTCGATATCAAGTGTGTGGACGATGCCGAGGCCGCGATCGGTCGCGAGGAAGAGCCGCCCGTGCTCGTCGAGCCAGGCGCCGTCGACGCTGGCGGTGGCGCCGACGTGGCTCCGCACATCGATCTCACCGCCGCGCGGATGCAACCGCCAGACCCACGGCGCCGCCTCGAGCTCGACGTAGACGCGCTGCGGGCCGTTCTGGAAGTACCACGACCCGGTCGCGTCAGCGGCATAGTTGCGCTCGATGAATTCGCGCAGCTTCTCGTGCTCGATGCGGCTGCCCTTGACCTGCGGAAAAGCGCCGGCCGCCTGCGCGCGCTCGTCGCGCAGGTACCAGTCGCCGCGCGCATCGAGGCCGAGCCAGCCGAAGCAGTGCGGCACGTTCGGCCACTTCTTCAATGCCGCTTCGACGATCGCGTCCATCGCCGCAGTGTGGCTCAAACCCGCTGCGTGATCCAATCCATCACCCTCTCGGGCAAGGTGTGCACATGCCCGGGCCAGCCGCCGGCCGGAAAGCCGACATGGCCGCCGTGCCCCGGCTGCCACAGCGTCACGTGCGGGCCGACCGCATGCGCCTGGGGCAGGCTCGCTGCCGGCACGAACGGGTCGTTGCGCGCGTTCAGCGCCAGCGCCGGAATGCGGATCAGGTGCAGATGCGGCTTCGCCGAACCGCGCGTCCAGTAGTCGTCGACGCCGCGAAAGCCGTGCAGCGGCGCGGTGAAGACGTCGTCGAACGCATAGAGGTCGCGCGCCGCGAGCAGTTCCTCGCGCTCGAACAGGCCCGGATGCTGCGCGAGCTTGCGCAGCGCCTTTTCCTTCATCGTGCGCAGGAACATCCGCGTGTAGACCAGCCGGTTGAAGCCGCGTCCGATCGCGTGGCCGCCGGCCGCGAGGTCGAGCGGCGACGACACTGCGGCGACGGTGCGAACCAGCTCGGCGGCGCTGTCGCCGGCCTCTTCTGCCCAGCGCAGCAGCGCATTGCCGCCGAGCGAGATGCCGACCGCGGCGATCGGGCCGGCATGCCGCGCGCGCATCCGCTGCAGGATCCAGCCGACCTCCTCG
>JBDTXV010000168.1:0-5678 GCA_040006015.1 Caldimonas sp. | reverse complement strand
CGACCGCGAGCGTGCGCGGCTCGGCCGGCTTCGCCGCATTCGCCGGCGCGAAGCACGCGCTGCGCGCGCTGGCGCAGAGCATGGCGCGCGAGCTCGGGCCGAAGGGAATTCACGTCGCGCACATCGTCGTCGACGGCGCGATCGACACGCCGTTCATCGCGCAGAATTTTCCCGAGCGCTACGCGCTGAAGGCCGACGACGGCATCCTCGATCCGGACGCGATCGCCGAGAACTACTGGCAGTTGCATCGGCAGGCGCGCAGCGCGTGGACCCACGAGCTCGATCTGCGGCCGTGGATCGAAACCTGGTGAGCCGCGATGACGAAGACGATCGAGCATTACTTCGACTTCGGCAGTCCGACCTCGTATCTCGCATGGACGCAGCTGCCGAAGATCGCCGCCGATTGCGGCGCGCAGATCGACTGGCGCCCGATGCTGCTCGGCGGCGTCTTCAAGGCGACCGGCAATTCGAGCCCGGCCACGGTGCAGGCGAAAGGTCGCTGGATGCATGACGACATCCTGCGCTGGGCCCGCCGCTACGGCGTCGGGTTCGCGTTCAACCCCCACTTCCCGATCAACACGCTGACGCTGATGCGCGGCGCGACCGGAATCCAGCTGCGCGACCCGCAACGGTTCGAGCGCTATCTCGAGACGATCTATGCCGCGATGTGGCGTGCGCCGTGCAACCTCGGCGATCCGGCGGTGCTCGAGAGCGTGCTCGGCGATGCCGGTTTCGATGCGGCCGAATTCATCGAGCTGGTCGGCGATCCGGAGATCAAGGCCCGGCTCGCCGCGACGACCGACGAGGCGATCGCGCGTGGCGTGTTCGGCGCGCCGACATCGTTCGTCGGCACGCAGATGTTCTTCGGCCAGGACCGACTCGACTTCGTCCGCGAAGCGCTCGGCTGACGCCCGCGCTTCAATCGAAAAGTTCGGCGCAGCGCGACAGGCGCCGCTCGCCCTTGCCGTCGCGAACGATCGGCGCCGCGACGATGCGTCCGGCCTTGTTGGCCGAGATGCGCAGCATGCAGATCATCTCCTCCAGGCCGCGCGGCCCGGCCGCGACTCTCGTCAAGCCGCCTTCCCATGTGAAATGCACCGTCCCGTCGGGGCCTTCGTCGCGCGCGTGCGATCCGCCGTAGCGCTGGACGAAGTCGCCGACCTGCGTGCCGACGACGCGCTTGTCGACGATCGCCTGCGCGTCCTCGCCGTTGACGCGGGCGATCGCACCGCAACCCGCGAGTCCGAGCGCGATCAGGGAGACGATGAGCTTCACGGCGTCCTTTCAGGATGAGGGTCGAAGCGCGGAACTGCTCGCGGCGCGTCGACGGGGATTCATTTTGGCAGGGCGTGCCGAAAGCACGCACCGGCGACCCGGCCAAGGGGTTACGCCCGCCGCGCCGCACGAAAGAGCTACGATGAGCGCGTCACCTTGGAAAGTCTCTCAGGAGCTTGACATGAAAGCCCTCATACGCATGTTCGCGCTGGCCCTCGCGGCGCTCGCGCTGCTCGCCGCACCGGTCGCGGCGCAGGCCCGCCCGTACGGCGGCGGCGGCGGCGGCGGCGGTTATTACCACGGTCATCATGGCTGGGGCCATGGCGGCCTTTTCTGGGGCGGCGTCGGCCTCGGCATCGGACTCGGCGTCGGCTCCTATTACTACGACTACGGGCCGCGGTGGTATCCCGGCTATGTCGTCGCGGTGCCGCCGGTCTACACGGTCGGCCCGGCGCCGGAGCCGCAGGCGCGGTCGGCACCCGATCCGGTGATCTATCCGAACCGTGGGCAGAGCCCGGCCCAGACCGAAGCCGACCGACAGGACTGCAACCGCTGGGCGACGACGCAGCCGCGCGCGATGGCCGAAGCGAGCGTGTTCCATCGCGCGACGCTCGCCTGCATGGAAGGCCGCGGCTATACCCTGAAGTGACGCCCGTGCGCCGCGTCGCCTCCGCGGCGCAACGCGCACCGATCGCCCGCATTCCGACGACACCCGATGCAGACCGTTGACCTCCTCGGCAGAATCGCCGCGATCGCGATCGTGCTGCTTTGCGCGGTGCTGCTCGCGCGCCAGTTCATCGGCGCGCCGCGGCGCTACCGTCTCGACGCGATGCTGCGCCGCACGACCCGCGCGCTGCGCTCGGCCGCGCTGCGCCTCTATCGCTCGCCGGCGGCGCGCCGCGCCGCCCGGCGCGAAGCCGACAAAGCGATCCGCCGCGCGCGCGGCGACGACAGCGAACGCGACGGCAATGTGATCCGGCCGAAGGCGTTCCGCAAGCCGCGCAAGCTGCATTGATGGCTGCCGAGCGGCGGCCGCGCGGGCGCGAGAAGACGTTGCGCGAAAGAGCGGCGCGTGAGCGCTGGTCGGTAGAGAGCCGCAGCGGCGACGTCGCGCGTCTCGACATCCCGGCGCATGCGAGCCGCGAACGCAGCTTCGAGATCTTCTGCAGCTTCGTCGTCGCCCATCCGGGCCACGGCGTCGCGCGCCACGGGCTGCGCGTGCTCGTCGACGGCGCGCAGCAATGGGCCCGCAAGGTCGAGACCGATGCCGGCGGGCGCGACACGCTCGACCTGCGCTTCCGCCGCGAGGTCGCGGTCGGCCGGCCGTTGCGCCTGACCGTGATCGCCGAAGTCGAGCGCGCGCTGCCGCTCGCGCTGTCGATCACCGCCGACGAAGACGGCGACTGACGGCGCAACGAATCGGCACCAGCAGGTCGCGATGTGGTCCGAAGTCATCGACACCGTCATCGGCGAATTCGCCGACGTCGCGGATGCCGCGCAGATCACGCGCATCGTGCTGCGCCTCGCGCTCGCCGCGGCGCTCGGCGGCATCCTCGGCTACCAGCGCGAGCGCCACGGCAAGGCGGCCGGCGTGCGCACCCACATGCTGGTCGCACTCGGCGCCGCGCTGTTCGTGCTGGTGCCGCAGCAGGCCGGTATCGACGCCGACATCACGCGCGTGATCCAGGGAGTCGTCGTCGGCATCGGCTTTCTCGGCGCCGGCTCGATCATCAAGGGCAGCGCCGACGAGGACGTGAAAGGCCTGACGACCGCGGCCGGGATCTGGCTGACCGCGGCGATCGGGATCGCCTGCGGCCTCGGCCGCGAAGGCACCGCGGTGCTGAGCGCAACCCTCGCGCTCGCAATCCTGTCGCTGGTGCCGCACCTCGGCCGAGTCAGGGATAAGTGACCGGCGGCGCCGGCTCGGGCAGCGGGATGAATTCCGTCTCGCCCGGGACCGGCGCGAAGCGGCCGGCCCTCCAGTCGGCCTTCGCCTGCTCGAGCCTTTCGGTCCTGCTCGCGACGAAGTTCCACCACAGGTGCCGCGGGCCGTCCATCGGCTCGCCGCCGAACAGCATCACGCGCGCGGCGCCGCCGGCGGCTTCGAGCACGATTTCGGCACCGGGCGCGAACACGATCAGCTGCTCGCTGCCGAATTCGGCGCTGCCCGACGCGCCGACCGTGATCCGGCCTTCGACGACGTAAGCGGCGCGCTCGACCGGCTCGGCCGGAAAGCCGAAGCGCCCGCCTTCCTGCAGCGCGAGATCGGCATAGAACATCTCGGAGAAAACGTCGACCGGCGCGCGGACGCCGTCGAGGCTGCCGGCGATCAGGCGCGCCTCGAAGCCGATGTCGTCGAGCAGCGGCAGCGCCTGCACGCCGTGATGCGCGAAGCTCGGCTCGGTCTCCTCGTGCGCGCGCGGCAACGCGACCCAGGCCTGGATCCCGAACACCGGCCCGCCTCGCACGCGGCGCTCCGGCGGCGTGCGCTCCGAATGGACGATGCCGCGTCCCGCGGTCATCCAGTTCAGCTCGCCGGGCCGGATCGTCTGCACGCTGCCGAGGCTGTCGCGGTGCAGGATCTCGCCGTCGAACAGATACGTCACGGTCGCCAGGCCGATGTGCGGATGCGGCCGCACGTCGAGGCCGCTGCCGGCGCGCAGCAGCGCCGGGCCCATCTGGTCGAAGAACACGAACGGGCCGACCATCCGGCGCTGCGCCGACGGCAGCGCGCGGCGCACCGTGAAGCCGTCGCCGAGATCGGCGGTGCGCGGAATGACGACGGCTTCGATCTCGGGTCGATGCGTTACGGAAGGGATGTCCATCGGCGTTCTCCGGTGCCTGGCCGGCTGGCAAGGTGCTGCGGCGCAGGCGCGCCGATTGCTCCGTGCTCGAATCGCAAGCCTCGAGGAGCATGAATGAGCTTCGTAGACTACAGCGACTGCATCGACGCCTGCAACCGCTGCGCCGCTGCCTGCGAAAATTGCGCGGCGTCGTGCCTGCTCGAGGACGACGTGAAGGCGATGACGCGCTGCATCGCGCTCGATGCCGACTGCGCCGCGCTGTGCGTTTCCGAGCAGCAATGACTCGCGCCGGATCGCGGCCGCCTCGACGTCGCGGCGGTTCGCGCTCGCGGCCGAATCGGCGTACGCTGTCCGACACCATTCGCGCTACCGTAGAAGGATCACTGTCATGAGCGATACCTCGATACTTGCCCATATCGGCGAACTGATCGAAGAGGAAAACCGGCTCAAGAACGATGCGGCGCCGCCGGCCGATGCGCATGCGCGGATCCGCCACATCGAGGAGCAGCTCGACCAATGCTGGGATCTGCTGCGCCAGCGCCGCGCGAAGCGCGAGTTCGGCGACGACGAGGCGGAAGCGAAGGTGCGCGACGTCACGACCGTCGAAGGCTATATCGGCTGACGCCGATTCCCACGGTCGCCGCGCGGCCGACCGATGCGGCGCGGCACGCCGACGACAGGCGTCCGGACCGACCGCGGCAGCCCTCGTTCGGTTCGGCACTGGTGGCAAGCCCTACTGCCGGCGCCGAACAGCGCTGCGCATAATCGGCCGGCCCATACAGCACCGGCCGTGGGCTCGATGAAGCCGTGGATGCGACGCTTCGAACGGCAGCTGCTGCGATTCCGAACCAAAAGCGAGGAGACAAGCATGGAACTCATCGTCCCGAACCGGAAGGCGGCCCCGGCGCTCAATCGAACCACGCGCTACCTCGCCGCGGGAGTGGCCGCGCTCGGCTTCGCGGCAGCCGCGCAAGCCCAGGAGACGTTCAAGCTCGGCATCGTCAGCTTCCTGTCGGGCCAGGCGGCCGAGAGCTTCGGCATACCGGCGGTCAACGGTGCCAAGGTCGTGCTCGAAGCGTTCAACAGCGGCACCGCGCCGGCGCCGTACAACAAGGTCGGCTTCGGCGGCATGAAGATCGAGCCGGTGTATGTCGACGAGAACGGCGGCGCGACCAAGCAGGTGCAGGAGCTGCGCAATCTGTACGACCGCGAGAAGGTCGATGCGGTGGTCGGCTATGTCGGCTCGGGCGACTGCCTCGCGGTCGCGCCGGTCGCCGAGGAGATGAAGAAGTTCCTGATCCTCTACGACTGCGGCACGCCGCGCATCTTCGAGGACGGCAAGTACGGCTACGTGTTCCGCACCGCATCGCACGCGACGATGGACAACGTCGCGCTGGCGCGCTACCTGAAGGCACACAACGTCAAGGCCGACACCTTCAACCTGATCAACCAGGACTATGCGTGGGGCCAGGACTCGCGCAAGGACTTCGTGCTGTCGATGGAGAAGCTCTATCCGACCGCCAAACAGGGCGAAGACCTGCTGCCGAAGTTCGGCGCCGGCCAGTACGGCACCGAGATCTCGGCGCTGATGGCCAAGCC
>JBDTXV010000167.1:0-5681 GCA_040006015.1 Caldimonas sp. | reverse complement strand
AAGATGGTCGGCGCCGGCAGGATCATCGGCGTCGACACGAACCCGGCGCGCGAGCCGATGGCGCGCCGCTTCGGGATGACGGACTTCATCGATCCGAAAGAAACGCCGAACGTCGTCGACGCCGTCGTGCAGCTGACCGACGGCGGCGCCGACTACAGCTTCGAATGCATCGGCAACACCGCGACGATGCGCCAGGCGCTCGAGTGCTGCCACAAGGGCTGGGGCCAGAGCATCATCATCGGCGTCGCTCCGGCCGGCGCCGAGATCGCGACCCGGCCGTTCCAGCTCGTCACCGGCCGGCAATGGAAAGGCTCGGCCTTCGGCGGCGCGCGCGGCCGCACCGACGTGCCGAAGATCGTCGACTGGTACATGGACGGCCGGATCGCGATCGACCCGCTGATCACGCACCGGCTGCGTCTCGAGCAGATCGACGACGGCTTCGATCTGATGCAGCGCGGCGAATCGATCCGCTCGATCGTCGTCTACTGAAAATCCAGTTCATGCAAGGCCGACGCCTGATCGTGACGACGCTGCAGCGCGCGGCGGCCACGCCACTTTCGCACATGAACGCACGCAGGGTCGCATGAAGGCACGCAAGGTCGCGCCGTACGGCAGCTGGAGCTCCGACATCGCGGCCGCCGACGTCGCCCGCGCGGGCCTGAAGCTCGGGCAGATCGGCATCGCCGGGGCGGAGATCTTCTGGACCGAAGGCCGGCCGCACGAACAGGGCCGAAACGTGCTCGTGCGCGCTGGTCCGGACGGCATCGCACGCGACCTGACCGCGCCGCCGTGGAACGTGCGCAGCCGCGTCCACGAGTACGGCGGCGGCGCGTTCGCGGTCGGCACCGATGCGGCCTGGTTCTGCCACGACGACGATCAGCGCATCCACCGGCTCGATGCCGACGGCAACGTCGCGGCGCTGACCGCACGGCCCGGGATGCGCTACGCCGACCTGATGCTCGACGCGAGCCGCGAGCGCCTGATCGCGGTGCGCGAAGACCACACCGTCGCGTCCGCCGAGCCGGTCAACACGCTCGTCGCGATCGATCTCGCGAGCGGCGCCGAGATCGTGCTCGCGCAGGGACACGACTTCTGTTCGAGCCCCTGCGCGAGTGCGGACGGCAGCCGGCTCGCGTGGCTGACGTGGGACCACCCGAACATGCCGTGGGACGGCACCGAGCTCTGGCTCGCGACGTTCGGTACCGACGGCACGCTCGGCGGCGCGCGCCGCGTCGCCGGCGGCCGCGCCGAATCGATCTTCCAGCCGGCCTGGTCGCCGCGCGGCGAATTGCATTTCGTCTCCGATCGCAGCGGCTGGTGGAACCTGTTGCGCGAGCGCGCCGGGCGCGTCGAGCCGCTCTGCCCGCTCGCGGCCGAATTCGGCGAGCCGCAATGGGTGTTCGGAATGAGCAGCTACGGCTTCGATGCGGCCGGGCGGATCGTCTGCACGTATCACGATCGCGGCGTGTCGCGGCTTGCGCTGCTCGATGCCGACGGCGGCGCGTTGCAGCCGATCGAGACGCGGTTCGAAGCGATCCGCGACCTGAAGGTCGGCGCCGATTTCGCGACGTTCTTCGGCGGCTCGCCGACCGAGGCCGAAGCGCTGATCGCGCTCGATCTCGGCACGCTCGAGCCGACGCGGCTGCGCGCGACGAGCGAGCTCGCGCTCGATCCCGAACAGACGTCGCGCGCCGAGCCGATCGCATTCGCGAGCGCTTCGGGGCAGACCGCGCATGCGTTCTTCTACGCACCGCGGAACCGCGATTTCGAAGGACCGCGGGATGAACGCCCGCCGCTGCTCGTGATCGATCACGGCGGCCCGACCGGCGCGACGAACTCGACCCTGCGCTGGTCGATCCAGTATTGGACCCGGCGCGGCTTCGCGGTCGTCGACGTGAACTACGGCGGCAGCACCGGCTACGGCCGCGCGTATCGCGAGCTGCTGAACGGCGGCTGGGGCATCGTCGATGTCGAGGACTCGATCGCCGCCGCGCGCCACCTCGCCGCGCGCGGCGACGTCGATCCGCGTCGCATCGCGATCCGCGGCTCGAGCGCCGGCGGCTACACCGCGCTTGCCGCACTGACGTTCCACGATTTCTTCGCCGCCGGCGCGAGCCACTACGGCATCGGCGACCTCGAAGCGATCGCGCGCGACACGCACAAGTTCGAGTCGCGCTATCTCGACACGCTGGTCGGCCCGTATCCGCAGCAAGGGGCGCTGTACCGCGCGCGCTCGCCGATCCATCACACCGACAGGTTGGCGAGCGCGCTGATCCTGTTCCAGGGCGCCGACGACAAGGTCGTGCCGAAGGCGCAGGCCGAAGCGATGCATGCGGCGGTGCGCGCGAAAGGCCTGCCGGTCGCGTATCTGCTGTTCGAGCACGAGCAGCACGGCTTTCGCCGCGCCGAGAACATTTGCCGCGCGCTCGAGGCCGAGCTCTATTTCTACGGCAAGGTGCTCGGCTTCGAACCGGCGGACCGGATCGAGCCGGTCGAGATCGAGAACCTGCCGGCGGCCGCGCGCGACGCCGCGACGCGCGACGCCTCAGCGTGAAAAATCTGTCCACCCGCCGCCGTTTCTTGCACCTCGTCACAGCTTCTCGGTCTCCATACGCGATACCGTCGGGCCTCATGGAGGATTGGAGATGAAGGTGCTTTGGCGCACGCTCTGGCAGGGCCAACAAATCGCTGTCTACCGCAACGATGTCGAGGTCGACCGGATCGAATCGAAGCAGATCGAACGCGTGCTGCTGCTGCATCGCGGCGCCGGCGATTCGCCCGGTGACGTGCTCCAGGTCATCGTCGAGCTCGCCGACGAATGCCTCGTCTTCGGCGCCGACACCGGCTTCGCCGGCCGCGTCAATTTCGAGCGCCATGCGTTCTGGGCCGAACGCAATTGCGTGCACTGGGTCAGCCACGCGCGGGCGCCGCTGCCGCTGCGCCTGCGCGCCGGTTTCGGCCTGCTGCGCCTCTCGCCGCCGCCGTTCGTTCGCGTGCCGAAATCCGAGCTTGCCGCGTTCGTCGAGCGCTGGCCGGTGCAAGGCCCGCAAAGCTGGGACGAACGCAAGCGCATGCGGATCGAGCGCGGACAGCCGTTCAATCTCGAACACGCCTGACGCGGCGAACCGCGACGAAGAAGAATCCGGCCGCGGCCGGGTTTTTTAGTCGAAGCGCCGCTCCCGCACCCACTTCGTCGCGACCCACTTCTCGCCCTCGTGCACCGGCGCGCCGCCATGCAAGGTGCGCGTGTCCGGATCGGCGCGGTCGTAGCTGAAGAAGACCGCATTGCCCTTGATCGACGCGACCTCGAGGCCGACGTCGGGAAACACCGTCGCGCCGCCTTTCGCGGGGGTGCTCAGATAGCAGATCAGCGACGCGACGCGCTGCCCGCCGCGGCTCAACAGCGCCGGTGTGCCGCTCTGCGCCGGATCGAAATAATCGTAGTGCGGCTTGTATTCGGCGCCAGGGCGGTAGCGCAGCACCTGCAGGCCCTCGCCGTTCTCGACCGGCCAGCGCAGCAGCGCCGCGATCCGCGCCTCGATGCGGCTGCAGAGCTCCGACTCGCCGCGCTCGAAGAACATGCCCTCGCTGGTCCGCGCCGCATTGATCTCGCTGGTGCCGGTGTGGGTCTGCACGGTTTCGGAACGGGCCAGCCGCTCGCGCGCCATCTCGACCATCGCATCGCATTCGTCGTCCGAGAGCAGGCCGCCGAAAACGACGACGCGCGGGTTCTGCAGCGATGCGAGCACACTGACCGTGCGGTCGCCGGCATCCAGCGCGACGCCGCTGCCGTCGGCGAGAGGGTCCGGAACCGGCGTGACGACGACGGCACTCGCGGCGCCGTCGGCCACCGAACCGAATCCGACGAGGCGATCGGCCGGCAGCGTCGCCTGCAACGCCATTCGCGCCGCGTCGCTCGACCAGCCGCTCGCGCGCATCGCGGCGACGAGGGCGTCCGGCGACTGGCCCGCGGCCGACTGCGCGAGGATCCACGCGCGCAGTTCGGGGGTGATCGGCTGTGCACTCATCGCGTCATTCTGCCGGGCGATTGGACGAAGCGGGTCGACCGCTGCGTTTCGCCCGTTTGCCTGCGCCGACGTTCGTTTGGCGGAGACGTCTCAGCGCCGCGTCGAGCGCAACGCGACCGGCATCGCGCCGGCTCCGACCGCGACCGCGTCGTCGAACAGCGGCCCGTCGAGCGCGACGCGGTTCGAAGCCTGCGCGAGGTTCTCGGCGACGGCATCGGCCGGCTGGTAGCCCGCCGTAGCCAGCGAGGCGGCGGCGACCAGGAGATAGACAGCGGTCTGGGTTTTCACGATGAGCTGCGCGATTCGGAAGAGAGGATTCGATCGATAGTCGGCACTCTAGGGATTACGCGAAGCGGCGTCATTCAGATGCACACGTCGACGGCTGTGCGGTGTCTCCTACATCGCGCAGAGTTCCGAGGCGGCGGCGTCTTCGTCAGCGGAAGTCGCGGCTGCGGGCGACGAGGCCCTGTAGCAGCGCCGAGTGGTCGATCATCTTCATCGCGAGCAGGTGCATCACCGGGTGCTCGGCATCGCCCTGGCGCTGCCACTGGCCATAGACCGTCAGCAGCGTCGCGCCGAGCAAGGGCTTCCTCTGCGCATCGGCGACCGAAGCCCAGACGATCACGTTGACCGGGCCGGTCTCGTCTTCGAGCGTCACGAAGACCGTGCCTTTCGCGGTCTCGGGCCGCTGCCGGTGCGTGACCAGGCCGCTCGCGCGTGCGAGCCGGCCGTTCGGATAGGTGCGCAGCACTGCCGCCGGCTCGATCCTGAATTTCGCGAGTTCGGCGCGCAGCAGCGCGAGCGGATGGCGCTTCAGCGTCAACCCGAGCATGCGGTAATCGGCCTGCATGTCCTCGGCCTCGCTCGGCGCCGCAAGCCGCGCTTCGGCTTCGTGCACGCGGGTCTCGCGCAGCAGCGGCGTCGGCCGCGTGTCGATGCCGGCCACCGCCCATGCGGCCCGATGCCGATGCCCGGTGATGCCGTGCAGCGCATCGGCCTGCGCGAGCGCTTCGAGCTCGTGCGCATTCAGGCGCGCGCGGCGCGCCAGGTCTTCGGCCGAGACGAACGGCGCCTCGGCGCGGGCCGCGACGATGCGCGCGGCCGCCTCGACGGAAAGGCCGTTGATGCGGTCGAGGCCGAGGCGCACCGCGCGCAGCGGCGCGCCGATCCCCAACGCGTCGGCACATGCCGGCTGCGGCCCCGCCGGCACCAGCACGCTCTCGGCCTCGCTGCAGCGCACGTCGACCGCGAGCACCTCGACCCCGTGCTCGCGCGCATCGCGCACCAGTTGCGCCGGCGCATAGAAGCCCATCGGCTGGCTGTTCAGCAGGCCCGCGAGAAACGCATCGGGGTGATGGCGCTTGATCCAGCTGCTGACGTAGGCGAGCAGCGCGAAGCCGGCGGCGTGGCTTTCGGGGAAACCGTATTCGCCGAAGCCTTCGATCTGCTTGAAGATGCGTTCGGCGTATTCGCGCTCGTAGCCCTTCTCGACCATGCGCCCGACCAGGCGCTCGTGGAACGGCGAGAGGCCCCCCTTCCTTTTCCACGCCGCCATCGCGCGGCGCAGCGCATCGGCCTCGCCCGGCGTGAAGTCGGCCGCGAGCATCGCGATCTGCATCACCTGCTCCTGGAAGATCGGCACGCCCTTCGTGC